>NZ_JBDOQR010000002.1:0-85349 GCF_039839315.1 Phaeobacter sp. CAU 1743
GTCTATCGAAGGATTGGGAAAAATCCATCGCCAGCGCGGCAGCTTGGGTCACAATCGCACACATCCGCCGCGTCACGCGGATGCTCGCAAGACAATGAATTCACTCGAAAAGTTTTGAATCAGACTCGTAGATCCAGACCGCATTGTCGACGCGCTCGTCCTCAAGCTTCAGATCGTGATAGCAGGCGGTGCCTTTGAACGGGCAGAAGGTTTGCAGCGCCACCCGTTCGGACAGGGGCACCAGCACATCGTCGCGCGGGAAATAGACGGTGGGCGGCAGGCGGGTTTCATACATCACCTTTGCCGCGCTGCTTTCGGCGAGAAGGACACCGTTGCGGAACACCCGCACCGGACCGCTGAGCGGTTCGACCAGAATGCCGTATCCCCGGGCGGGGGGCTTAACGTGCACATTCATCCGGGCTGTCCTTTTTAAAAACCGATCTGTGGAGTTGGTCCTATATGGGGCGGGCTCTGCCGGGTTTCCAGATGCGAAACCGGCAGATGCCGCACAGGTGATGTGCAGGTTGCGCACGATGTCGGTGCTCTGTCGCGCATTATACCATGCGGATGACATCCTTGCTAATGGCCAGGACATAGCCGCGTTTGGCGATGTTCTTGACCAGAAGCTCACTTATCATCTGGTTGCCAAGGGTATCGCGCAGGCGTTTGATCCGGGTGGCGCCGGCGGCCTCGTCACAATCGCTGCTGTGACGGCCGGAAATCACCGCTTCGATTTCAGCGCCCGACAGGACGTCATCATCCATCCGCGCTTCGGCCAGGGCCGCGAGGGTCTCCATCGCTGCCGGGGTCAGGCGGAAGCCCATGCTGTTGAGATAGACGGTGTTTTCCTCGCGGCTGATCAGCAGCTCGTTGACCTGAATACCGGCGCGTTCGATCTGCGCCATGCGCCGGTTCAGAAGCAGCAGCATGGTCAGCACCACCAGCGCCGCCAGCATCATCGCAGCGGCAAAGACCAGCAGCACAAAGATCACCATGCGGTAGCTGGCCAGCGTATCGGCAAAGGCGGTGCCGGACTGGGCGAGAATCTCCAGCAGCTTGATCTCGGCCTGGGTGGTCAGGTCGTTTTCCACAAAGACCCGCTCGACACGGGCGTTAAAGGCGTTGGCATCGGGCAGGGTCAGCAGCAGCCAGGTCCCGGCAATCGCCAGTAGCGCGACGATGGCGACGATACCAAACGCGACCACCCGCCCGCCCGCGGCGCGCATTTCAGAAACGGAGGTAATAGGAGCCCGCATTGGCCTTCCTTTGTTGCAGGCCTTCGGGTCCAAAGACCGACAGCACGTTCAAGAGGGTCCATCCGGCAGGCGCCAGACGGGCCGTGATTTCCTTGCGGGCCGGGCCCTTCTTGCAGGGGCCGGACAGCTGGATGACGCCATAATGCAGTTTCAGCGGGTTGTCCTGCTTGGCCTTGTAATCGGCATAGCAATCGGCCGCCTGCACCTGCGGCGCGCCCGCAGTCAGGGCAAGAGCTAGGAGGGGGATCAGGAGCATGTGTTTCATGACGCAACCCTGCGCCTGATCGCGCCGATATTCAATAACAACAGCGTCTTGGCGGGGCTGATATCCGATATCAGGGGGGCGTTATTGCCTGTCCGGCGGCAGCAAAGCCAGGGTGTGGATCACCGGCTTCTGGCCACGATGAAACATTCAACGACATGCCGCCCTGCGCCCCTGATGAAAGGCTTTGATATGACCTACTCCGCTTCCACCCGCCGCTGCCCACAGGGCAAATCCCACCGCAAGTTCATTGCGTTGATTCTGTCGCTGTCGCTGGCTATCACCGGTATCTCCGCCGCGCCTGCCCGTGCCGACGAAGACGTGGCAAAGGTGCTGGCAGGAGTGGCTCTGCTTGGCATTCTGGGCGCGGCGATCAATGATGCGCGGCACCAGGACCGTTACACTGCACCGGTGACCACGCCGCCGCACGGACACGGGTATCCTCAGCACGGCGCGCACCCCCACCACGGTCGTCCGCATCACGGGTCGCGCCCGCTGCCGCCCCGGGTTGCGCGTTATGACCTTCCGGCGCAATGCGTGCGCTATTTCCCCCGCTACAGCCGCAGCCATACCTTGGTCGGGGAGAACTGCCTGAAGCGCCAATACCGGTACGAATCGGCGCTGCCGCAGGTCTGCCGGGTGACCTTCTGGAACGGGCACAAGCATCGCAGCGGTTACAAGCCGACCTGCCTGCAGAACCGAGGTTACCGGTTGGTGCGCCGGTGACGGGCAGGGCGGTGATATTTCCGCAACAGTGAGAGGCGATTTCAGAGGGGTACTGCCCCTCTTTTTCCTTTGGTCGGGCGTGACGGGATTGCAAAACTGCGCTGGTTTGGGTCTCTCGGATCCATGGACCAGCCAGATTACAGCCTTGAAGACGCCGCCCGCGCCCGCGGGTCCCTGATCATCGCCGGAGTGGATGAGGTGGGCCGGGGGCCATTGGCCGGACCGGTCACGGCAGCAGCCGTCATACTGACCCCTGAATGCATTCCCGAGGGGCTGAATGATTCCAAGAAACTGAGCCCGAAAAAACGCCAGGCGGTGGAGCAGGCGATCTTTGACAATGGGGTGGTTGCGATTGCCCATGCCACCGTTGAAGAGATTGATTCCCTTAATATTCTCCGCGCCTCGCATCTGGCGATGGAACGCGCCGTGGCAGCTCTGAACCCGCAGCCGGATTACCTGCTGATCGACGGGAACATGATCCCCAACGGGCTGCAGATTCCGGCCGAAGCAGTGGTCAAGGGAGACGGCAAATCACTGTCGATCGCGGCGGCCTCGATCGTGGCCAAAGAGGCGCGGGATCGGATCATGGTGGATTTAGCGCAACAGTTTCCGGGATATGGATGGGAGAAAAACGCAGGCTACCCGTCGAAACAGCACCGCACGGCGCTGGAGGAATTGGGCGTCACCCCACATCATCGGAGATCCTTCAAGCCGGTCCACAAGATATTGTATCAAGAGTGAACCGTAGACTGCTGTTCTAAAAAACAAATTGACCTCGAATCCCGGATGACTCATCCTGTGGATAACCAAAATGAGCGCAAAAATGCGCCGTGGTTATTGAGGCAGAGCAAATGAACAAAACCATGACGAAGGGCGCCGCGGCGCTCCCTCTAAACGCGATTCTTGGTGGCAATTGCATCGAGGTCATGGCCGGACTCCCGGCAAATTCCGTCGATCTGATCTTCGCGGACCCCCCTTATAACCTGCAGCTGAAGGGCCAGCTTCATCGCCCCGACAACAGCAAGGTCGATGCTGTCGATGATCACTGGGATCAGTTCGACAGCTTCAAGGTCTATGACGATTTCACCCGCGCCTGGCTGCGCGAGGCGCGCCGGATCCTGAAGCCGAACGGCTCGATCTGGGTGATTGGCTCGTACCACAACATCTTCCGGGTCGGATCGGCGCTGCAGGACGAGGGCTACTGGATCCTGAATGATGTGATCTGGCGCAAGTCCAACCCGATGCCGAACTTCCGTGGCAAGCGCTATACCAACGCCCACGAGACGATGATCTGGGCGTCGAAGTCGGAAGGCGCAAAATACACCTTCAACTACGAAGCGCTGAAGGCCTTGAACGAAGGCATCCAGATGCGCAGCGACTGGGTGCTGCCGATCTGCACCGGGCATGAGCGTCTGAAGAACGAGAATGGCGACAAGGCGCATCCGACGCAAAAGCCGGAATCGCTGCTGCACCGCATCCTGGTCGGCTCAACCAACCCGGGTGACGTGGTGCTTGATCCCTTTTTTGGCACTGGTACCACCGGTGCCGTGGCCAAGATGCTGGGCCGCGAGTTCATCGGGATTGAACAGGAAGAGGCCTACCGCGAGGTGGCAGCAAAACGCATCAAGGCAGTGCGCAAGTTCGACCGTGAAGCCCTGCAGGTCTCGGCCAGCAAACGCGCCGAGCCGCGTGTTCCCTTTGGCCAACTGGTCGAACGCGGGATGCTGCGCCCCGGCGAAGAGCTGTTTTCGATGAACCAGCGCCACAAGGCCAAGGTGCGCGCCGATGGCACGCTGGTCGGCGGCGAGGTCAAAGGCTCGATCCATCAGGTCGGCGCCGCGCTGGAAGGCGCACCGTCCTGCAATGGATGGACCTACTGGTGCTTCCGCCGCGATGGCAAAACCGTTCCGATCGATGTTCTGCGTCAGCAGATCCGCGCGGAAATGCAGGCCTGATCTAACCGAGAAAACCAAACAACACCGCTGGTGCCTGTGCCCCGACCTTTGGTCAGGGGCGCGGGCACCTCACCTTGCCCCGCCGATCTGGCGGGGCTTTTTTGGTTCTACCTGCGGGATAGGGGGTGCGTCCCGCCGGGGTGATGCCTATGGTCGGATCGGGAACGAAGGAACGGACGATGGCGGATACGGCTCTGGGTGCGGCGCAGCAGATGCGCGCCGCTGAGACGGTCAATGCGGCGGATCCCGTGGGGGACAGCCAATACGCAGCGGCGGCGCTGGAGGCGCACAAGCGCGAGGGTCTGGAACTCGCGGTGCGGGCGCGCTGGATTGCGATGGCTGTCATCTCGGTCTTTCTGGTTGCCGTCAGCCCGACCTGGGATGTGCTTTATTACCATGGCATTCTGCTGCTGCTGTGCCTCAACGGCTGGCTGATTCAGCGCTATGGACAGGTGGGGCGTTCCCGGGTCGAACTGTTGCTGATCTTCATGGACCTCTTGATCATGACGGTGGGCATGGTGGCGCCGAATCCCTTCAGCCCCAGTGATCTGCCGCTGGCGATGCAGTACAGGATCGACAACTTCCTCTATTTCTTTGTGATCCTGGCGGGCGGGACACTGGCGTTTTCCTGGCGTACGGTGATCGCGATCGGGGTCTGGACCTCTGCGATGTGGGCCGCTGGACTGGGCCTGGCGTGGTGGTTTGCGGACCCCTTTCCAGAACTGACCGCCGCCACGCAGGCCGCTTTTGGTCCCGGCACCGAATTGGCGTCGATGATGGATCCGAACAGTTTCAACATTCCCCTGCGCATTCAGGAGATCTTTGTCTTTCTTCTGGTGGCGGTGACGCTGGGGATTTCCGCGCGCCGGTTCAGCCGGTTGCTGATGGACAACGCGGGGCTTGAACGCGAACGGGCCAACCTGTCGCGTTATTTCTCGCCCAATGTGGTGGACCAGCTGTCGCAGAACGACGATCCGTTGAAGCAGGTGCGCAGCCAGGATGTGGGCGTGTTGTTCATCGACATCGTCGGCTTTACCCGGATGAGCGCGGGGCAGGATCCCCACCGGGTGATCGAGTTGCTGCGGGCCTTTCATGCCCGGATGGAGCGCGAGGTTTTCCGTCATCGGGGGACGCTCGATAAATATCTGGGTGATGGGCTGATGGCGACCTTTGGTACCCCGATGGCTGGACCGCAGGATGCCACCGATACGCTGGCCTGCGCCATTGCGATGCAAGAGGCGCTGGCGGATTGGAACCGCGACCGCCGCCGCCGGGGAGAGCCGGAAATCTGCGCCGGTATCGGCATTCACTATGGCGAGACCGTGCTAGGGGATATCGGTGCAAACCGACTGGAGTATGCGGTGATCGGGACTGCGGTCAACGTGGCGGCACGGCTCGAAGAAATGACCCGCAGACTGCAGGCGCAGATCGTGATGAGTGATGATTTGCGCGGGCAGGTCATGGCCGAGGGGCAGGCGCCGGAGCTTTTGAATGATTTCACCTGTCACGACGGACAGGATATCCGCGGTCTGGATCAGTCCATGCGCGTCTGGAGCGTGACCGCGACCTGTGGCTGACTCGGTCAAGCTACGCCAGCAGAGAAGAGCGTTTCAGGGCATTTTCGAACCGTTTAATTCGGACCCTTGGCGTAAGGCGGGGTGCATGCGGTATGCTGCTCTCTTTTTTAGATTTCAATAATCGAATTTATGGTGAATTAAAATCATTTCACCGCAATGGTTTAGGTCGGTATTCTTGTAACTTTCACGCACGTCTTTAACTAGTCATCAAATGCTGCAAGGCAGAAAGATCACAAGTTTAACAAGGGTACGGGCGTCACATGTCATCCACAGATCATCAGAGTTTTTTCCAGTGGTTTTCTCTTGATACCGATAGCAAGGATCTGATCGCCCAGACCGAAAAACTGCTCGTGCCACACCTCGACCGGGTGCTGGAGCGGTTTTATGATCGCGTGCTGGAACGCGAGGAAACCCGCCGTTTCTTTGCCGATGACAAGGTGGTTGCCCACGCCAAAGCGGCCCAGAAGGCGCATTGGCAGCGGCTGTTCTCGGGGCGGTTCGACCAAGAGTATTTTGATTCCGCCGCTCGGGTCGGCAGGGTCCACTACGAGTTGCGCCTGCCTTTCATTCAGTATCTCGGCGGCTATTCCTCGGCCGGGGCTGATATGATGGATATTCTCGTCCGCAAGCGGATGACCAGCCGGGCGGTGCTGTCAAAACAGGTACAACTGGTGAACCGGTTGATGATGGCCGATTGCGAGCGGGTGATCGCCTCGTATTTCGAGGCGCAGCATGCCGAACACAGCAAGGCACTGGACGTGCTGACCACCGGTATTTTCGAGCTGGAGAAGGGCAACCTGACCAGGCCGATCCGACAAGAAGACGGGATTCCGCCACGGTTCGACGGGATCCGAGAATCTTACAACAATCTGCTTGGCCGCTGGTCTGGGATCATTTCCGATGCCACAACACGCGCCAATTCGGTTGCCGACAAAATCAGCTCAACCTCGGAGCTGACACGGGAAATGGCAGAGCGCGCTGAACAGCAGGCGGCCACCCTGGAAGAGGCCGTCGCCGCCGTCAGCCATGTCTCCGCTGGCACCACCGAGGCCACCCATATGGTCGAGAAGGCCAGCCGACACTCGGACTTGAACCGCAAGGATGCCGAAGAAGGCGGTCTTGTGGTGGAGAGGGCCATCGAAGCGATGGAACGTATCGAAACGTCCTCGTCTAAAATCGCCAAAATCGTAGATGTGATCGAGGATATCAGTTTTCAGACCAACCTTCTGGCGCTGAACGCCGGGGTCGAGGCGGCCCGGGCCGGAGAGGCCGGGCGCGGATTTGCCGTGGTCGCCTCCGAGGTGCGCTCGCTTGCGGCGCGGGCGTCGGATTCCGCGAACGAGATCAAGACCCTGATTGCCGAAAGCTCGATCCACGTCAACGATGGCAGCGATCTGGTTCGCGCCACGGGGCAAAGCCTGTCCGGCATTCGTCAAGGCGTGATCGACGTCTCGCAGCTGATGTCGGAAATCTCCGGCGTAATCTCTCGTCAATCGCTCAGCCTGCAGGAAATCGACAGCAGCATGAGCGATCTGGGCCAGACCACGCTGGATAACGCCACCCGGGCGGGCGCGGTTTATGAGACCACATCGAAGCTTGCCGAGGATTCGGGTCGACTGAAGACCAGCATGGACGGGTTCAGCACGCTTGGGCTTCATGCGGTGGGCGGAGTCGAGGGCCGGATGGACCAAGAGTTCGAAGCCTACCTAGCCAATTCAGTAGACGGCACCGAAGCCAACGCCGCCTGAAAAAATTATGGGTGGCGGTCGCAGCCGTTTCAAGCTTGCTGAGTGTGCTTCAGCAGGCTGACGGCGCTATGGATGCGAATAGTCATCCGAGCCAAAGGCGGAGATCACGCCGTTCCCATTCATGGATCCAGTCCCAGCCACCGAGAGCCTTGATCAGTGGCTGAAGCTGCGCCTCGTAGTTCTTCCAGCGTTCCAGCCCCTTAAGGTTTACGCCTTCACGAACCTGAAGAACGGATGCGGTCCGAATGGTGAGAGGAGAATTCTCCGGATGCAACACATCGTCGGTCCAGGGCAGGTCCAAAAACTCAAGGATTTCCTTCATTTGTGAAGGCGTGTCTTCGACAAGCGCCCGGTAGGACTGCATGCGGAACCTGCCTCCCAATTTCTTCTGAAAATCCTCGGCAGAGCGTTCGGATTGAAGAATGTAATGTGCGATCCACCGCTGCTTCTTGCTGAAACAGGTTGCGCTGCCGACGAGATTGTTTGTCATCAAAGACACTGCAATATCCAAAGGGTGCCTCTTCATATAGATAAAGCACGCCTCAGGCATTGCCTGCGCTGCAAATCCCAGATCAAAGATATTCCCAGGCATCTTGTCGATGATCCACGGCTTGGGTTCATCAAGGGATTGACAAATACCCTTCAGGTAGAGGGCACGACCTGTATCCCGATGGTGCTGCGGCAGGTTCTTACACCATTTCCAATCCGGCTCATTGCAGCTGCACTCCGCCTTCACGGTTTCTTTAGCCCGCTGAAGAGAAGAGCTTTCCCCGACGGATCCAACATCAGGGTGCGTCGATAGCATGGACTCAACCAACGTGGTCCCGCTCCGTGGTGTGCCTGTCACAAAGAGGGCCCGAATCTTCTGGGGTGGGAAGGAAAGGGATTGCAGGTTGTCTCTCGTGAAAACCTCCAATTGGTTGTCGACAGAGGCTTCAAGCTTGGCGCCGTCATACCTGCCTGGTCTCGAATTTTTCGAGGATTGAAAAAACTTTAACGCGGAGGGAAAGTCACCGGACCGCTCAGCCATACGACCAAGCGTGTTGAAAGCGCTTTCGCGATCTTCGGAGGGTGTGTTCCGCAGCCTCACAGCACGCTTCAGTCTTTTGGCGCGTGGACCTGAGGGATCCAAAGGAGAAACAAGATCCAGCGCACAAATCAGGTTGATGTTGCCTGGATGCAGCTCCAGCGCGGCCTCGAAGGCCTGTACGGCCGCTTCCTTTTTCCCCAGAGACAGCATCCTGCTACCCAACCGGGCGAGCAACGCCACATCGTGCGGATTCTGTTCGAGGAGGAGCTGCAGGACGTTCAAAGACTGATCAGAGCGCCGCATTTCCCAATAACAATCCGAAACCAGAGTTAGCAGATCACGATCGTCTGGCATGTGGGCCACAAGCAGCATGAGAAGGGTCAGGGCGTTTTTGTGCTGACCTTTGTTCATGAGGGCACGACACATTTCGAGTGTCGGTTGCCCTTCGATGGTCTTCTGCGGAAGCATCTGATTCATTTCGGTTCCTCGTTACGCGAACATGTTAACTGAAGGCCGCCAGTAGGGGCTTGGAGGGTTGTTCGTTCGTCTCTGCGTGCATCAGGGCAAGTTGCTGGTTCTCAGGCGGTTTCACCTGATCAAACGGGTACTCAGATAGCACCTGGTCGGGGTGGCGCGTCGTTCTTCTGCTTTAAATGGCAGAACCATGCTGCCTTTTTCGGGATTCGTTCACGTCGTCGGATTAACCCGGATTGCTCCGAACCTTTATGACTTCTTATACATAAAGATCCTTAATGGCGCGCTAACCGTGAGTCCGGCCAGACGGGAGCCTGGACCCTCTTGGCGGTGCTGCTCGGCAGTGGCGCGCCAGATGGTTGTTGGTCGGTCCTGATAAGGAGTGAAGCTTCGCAATTGACGAAAAAATCCAGATGCAGCGCTGAAGCAGAGCATTCGCCCATTTGGTTCTGCCAACCATTGATAGGCTGGCGACCCCGGCAGGATTCGAACCTGCAACCTGCCCCTTAGGAGGGGGCTGCTCTATCCAGTTGAGCCACGGGGCCGCGCGTTTCAGGCGATAGCAAATCACATCTGCCATCACAATGCTATGTGGCTGCGTGGTCGTATTTTTCAGATCCGGCAGGTCGGCGTGGTTGCCATTGTGTTGTCATCGCCGTCTGCGCTAACATCGCTCAGGAAACAATCAAAGAGGTCCACGCCCGTGACCACCGACAACAAGCGCCCGCTCACCCTTCGTGATGTCTCGGAAGCCACAGGTGTTTCGGAAATGACCGTCAGCCGGGTGCTGCGCAACCGGGGGGACGTGTCGGAAAAGACCCGCACCAAGGTTCTGACCGCGGCCAAGGAACTGGGCTATGTGCCCAACAAGATCGCCGGCGCGCTGGCGTCGAAACGGGTCAATCTGGTGGCGGTGATCATCCCCTCGCTGTCGAACATGGTCTTTCCCGAGGTGTTGACCGGGGTGAACAAGGTACTGGAAAACACCGAGCTGCAGCCAGTCGTCGGGGTAACAGACTATCAGCCGGAAAAAGAGGAAAAGGTCCTTTACGAGATGCTGTCCTGGCGGCCCTCGGGGGTGATCATCGCCGGGCTTGAACATACCGAGGCGGCGCGCGCGATGCTCAATGCCTCGGGCATTCCGGTGGTTGAGATCATGGACACCGATGGCAAGCCGGTGGATGCCATGGTCGGGATTTCGCACCGCCGCGCGGGCAGCGAGATGGCCAAGGCGATCCTCAAAGCCGGCTACCGTCACATCGGCTTCATGGGCACAAAGATGCCGCTGGACCACCGCGCCCGCAAACGCTTCGAAGGCTTTACCGAGGCGCTGGCCAAGGAAGGCGTCGAGATCGAAGATCGCGCCTTCTATTCTGGAGGCTCGGCGCTGGCCAAGGGGCGCGAGATGACGGCGGAAATGCTGGAACGCTCTCCGGATCTGGACTTTCTTTATTATTCCAATGACATGATTGGGGCCGGCGGGTTGCTGTATCTGCTGGAGCAGGGCATCGACGTGCCGGGGCAGATTGGTCTTGCGGGTTTCAACGGGGTTGAACTGTTGCAGGGGCTGCCGCGCAAGCTGGCCACCATGGATGCCTGCCGTCAGGAAATCGGGCGCAAGGCGGCGGAGATCATTGCCGCGCAGCTGGAAGATCCCGACGCCGAGATCAAACGCCACGTGACCCTGACCCCGACCATCGCTTATGGCGATACGCTGAAACGGCGCTGATGGCACGGGCACGGCTGGGCAACCGGGCGGCGCGGCGGCTGTTTCTGGACCGGCACGCGCTGCTGGAGGCGCCGAGCGGCCCATCAAAGGGTGCTGACCTGCTGGATCTGATTTCGCGGCTCGGGTTTGTGCAGCTCGACAGTATCAACACGGTCGCGCGCGCGCATGATGTGATCCTCTACTCCCGCAGGCCCAGCTATCGCCCCGCCCATCTGAAACGCCTGTACGAGGCCGATCGGGAACTGTTCGAACACTGGACCCACGATGCCGCCGTGATCCCGATGGCCTATTACACCCATTGGCATCTTAGGTTTCAGCGCGATGCCGATCTGCTGCGCAGCCGCTGGCGCAACTGGCGGCGGGACGGGTTCGAGGCGCAGTTTGCCACCGTGCTGGAACATATCCGCGATCACGGGGCGATCAGCTCATCGGATATCGGCAAGGACGAGAAGAAGGGATCGGGCGGCTGGTGGGACTGGCATCCCTCCAAGACCGCGCTGGAATACCTCTGGCGGTCTGGCGCGCTGACGGTGGTCGGGCGCGAGGGGTTTCAGAAACGCTATGACCTGACCGAGCGGGTGATCGACGAAAACCTGCACCCGGGCGCCGCGCCTGTGGATGTGGCGGCGACGGTCGACTGGCTGTGCAATGGCGCGATGGATCGGTTGGGTTTTGCCACCTCGGGCGAACTCGCGGCCTTCTGGGATACTGCCTCGGCCACTGAGGCAAAGGAATGGGCAGCGGCGCAGTTGCAATCCGGTGCCCTTGAGGAGGTCGAGATCGAACAGGCCGATGGTGGCTGGCGCCGGGTGCTGGCGCGCCCGGGCATCGTGGAACAGGCCGAGGCGTTGGGTCCGGCGCCGGGGCGGATGCGGGTGCTGAGCCCCTTTGATCCGGCCCTGCGCGATCGCAAGCGGGCCGAACGCCTGTTCGGCTTTCACTATCGGATCGAGGTCTTCACCCCCGCACCCAAGCGCAAATACGGTTACTACGTCTTCCCGCTGATGGAGCGGGAGCGTCTGGTGGGGCGGATCGACATGAAAGCGGATCGCGGCGCGGGGCAGCTGAATATCACCGCCGTCTGGCCCGAGCGCGGGGTCAGCTGGTCAGCGCCGCGTATCGGCAGGCTGGAGGCGGAACTGGACAGGGTGGCGCGCTTCGCCGGGCTGCAAACCGTTGCCTTCGCCGATGATTGGTTGCGCGACCCGTTGTGAGACAAGCCTGCGGATGCAATCCGGATCAGCCGGTAAAGCCGCGCTCCTGGACCATGGTGATCAGGCTGGCCAGCGACTGATCCACGGTCTGATCCGAGGTGTCCAGTTGCGCCAGCGACCTGCCGTACAGGGCCTCGCGGCTGGTCAGGATCGAGCGGAGCTGTTCCATCGCCTCGGGGTTGCCCGCCATCGGGCGTTCATCGCCCTGCGCCCGCACCCGCGCCATATGTTCATCGGGCCGGGCCTTGATCCAGATGGTGTGAAAATGCGCCAGAACGTTGGTGTAGGTCTCCGGTTCGGCGACGATGCCGCCCGCGACGGCCAGGATCAGGCTGTCATGGGTGGCGATGATGCGGTCGATCGCCTGCGCCTCCAGTTGGCGGTAGCCTTCCTGGCCGTAAAGCGCCATCAGTTCGGACACCGGCATGCCGGACTGGCTTTCGATTTCGCTGTTGAGCTCGACAAAGGGAATACCAAGCTCCTTGCCCGCCATGCTGCCAAGGGTCGATTTGCCTGCGCCGCGCAGACCCACCAGACAGACGCGCCCGGCGCGCTGGGTTTCCGGCGTCTGCGGCGCCAAGAGGTCCAGAACCGCCTGCTGGATGCTGCTGGTGGCGCCGCGATAAAGATCCGCCACCCGCACCGCGTCCGAGGTCCAGGGATCCTCTTCGCCGATCAGCCATTCGATGCGGTGATCCAGTGCCACGGCCACCCTTTGCAAGAGGCCGATGGAGATATTGCCCTCTCCGGCCTCTAGCTGCGCCAGATAGCGCGGCGACACACCCGAACGGTCCGATAGAACCCGGCGCGGAATACCCTTGCGCTCGCGTGCCTTGCGGACCCGTTCCCCCACGCGTGAAATCAGGGCGGGAACGACCTGGTCGATCTCGCTTTTGTCCTGCGCGGGCCGGGTTTCGCCCCGGAAATTGGTGATCTCACTCATGCGGCGCCGATATATGAAACATAATGCACAAACTTAAGGCGCTGCCGCATCCGGTTCAAATGAAAACCGGTACGGGCGCGGCTGCGGAGTGCATTATCTTGCGGGACCCCACGTCAGTGGGGCGCGGGAGCGGGGAATGGGAACCTAGGCCGGGCGCAACCGGGGTTCGACCACGGCGCGGTAATCCGGGGGGGGCGCCTTGGCGGTGAAATTGGTCGGATCGATAAAGACGCAGGTAAAGGTGCCTTCGAAACACAAAACACCGTCCTGCCGTGCATCCACCCGGAAGGTGATCGATTTGGTGCCGAGCTTGCAGGGCCAGACCTCGCACATCAGCCGGTGGCGTGGGGTCACCGGCGAGCGGAAATCGATGTTCATGTTCACGAAGGGCGTGCCGGTGCCGCGGTCCAGTTCCATCTGGAACCAGCCATCGCCATCCAGGTTATGTTCCCACCAGGCATCGATCGCCTCCAGCGCAAAGGCGGGCAGGCGGCCGGTATAGGCGATCTTGGCCGGATCGCAGTCGCCCCAGCCGACGCGGATTTCGTACACGAAGTTCTCCGTCCCGGCGTCCTGTCCGGCGGGGGCGATCTGGTCTGTCATCTGGGTTTTGTCCTGCGGCTCAATAGGTTTCGACGTGGTAACGTCCGTCGGTGCGCATCTTATCGCGCAGTTCGGCCCAGTTCAAACCATGGGAGCGGGCAATATCACGCAAGGCTTCTTCGACGCCTTGCTCCATCGCCTTCAGCCCGCAGATATAGATATGGCCCGCCGGGTTCTGCATCAGCGCGGCAACCCGGTCGGATTCCTCGCGCAGACGGTCCTGCACGTATTGCTTGGGCGCGTCCTCCTGCCGGGAAAAGGCAAAGAGCTTGGTCATGAACGTATCGGGGATCTTTTTTAGCGGGCCGAAGTAGGGCAGCTCACCCGGGCGGCGGGCGCCAAAGATCAGGGTCATCTTGCCGGTCTCATGCGGTGCCTCACGCAGGCGGCGCATGGTGAAGGCGCGGAAGGGGGCCGAGCCGGTGCCGGTGCAGATCATCATGATGTCAGCAGCCGGATCCGAGGGCAGCAGGAAGGTGGCGCCGAAGGGCCCTGTCACCTGTACCTCGTCGCCCGCAGCAAGATCGCAGACGTAGTTGGAGCACAGGCCCTGTTCCTCGCGTTTCACGGTCAGCGAGATGTTGTGGTATCCGGGGCGTTCGCCATCGCGCGGGCTGGACACGGAATAAAGCCGCGGCAGATGTGGTTTGCCTTCGGCGTCGGTGCCGGGGGGGATGATACCGATGCTTTGGCCTTCGAGAACCGGAAAGGGCAGGCCCGCCGGATCCAGGATGATGTGCCGTACATCGCTGTCGCTGTCCTTGTCGGTCAGCCGGTAATTGCCCTGCACCTTGACCCGGGCCGGTTTGCCGGGGGTGTACATGTTGATCACCGGCTTGCTGGCGCTCGCGGGGGCGGTCGCCTTGCCGCCCGCGCCGGCATGGGCATCGGCCAGCAGCGCAGCAACGGCATCGTCCAACGCCTCGACATCGCCTTCGGCAGCGTCGCCGCCGGAAATCTCTTCCTGCTCGGGCAGTTCCATCCATTCGAACTGCTCATCCACCGAATAGGGGGTGTTCACCACCCGCCATTCGTCGATTGAACCGGTCGGGCAGACCGGGATGCAATCCATGCAAAAATTGCATTTCTCCGCGTCGACCACGACGTTCATGTCGTCATGTTCGATCGCCTCTTCGGGGCAGGTCATTTCGCAGGTGTAGCAGCGGATGCAGATCTCGGGATCGATCAGATGCTGTTTCAGCGGCGCGGTGGGGGCGTTTGTCATTCAGCTTCTCGGCGCTTTTTTGAGGATCGCATCGGGCACGGTCAGCGCATCGATCAGCTCGCGACACATGCCGACACAGTCGGAACAGCCCACACAGGGGCCTTTGAGGCCATTGATCTGAACCGACACACGGTTGGCATTTGGCGTTTCAGCTTGGCTGCGGGTGATGTCCATCTGGGGATCCTCCGGTCTGGCTGTTGAATTCCGGCGCCTGCCGGTCAGTGTGACAGGCGCCGGCAAAGAGAGGGTTAAACCCTGCTTATGCCATGTGCAGTTTCACGTATTCGAAATCGCCCGGCTTGTTGTCGATGCCGACCTTGGGCGGCGAAATCCAGCTGGCGTATTTGCCCGGCTCGTAGACCGGTTTCATCAGCGACTGGATAAAGGCACCGTCTTCCTTGTTGGGCAGCCAGTCCTTGACCTTGGCGTCCCACTGCTCTTGCGAGATGATGTTGCCTTCGGGGTCGCAGCGCACTGCGGAGAACACGCCGATCTGGCGGTGGAAGCCTTCGTGCGGCAGCTTCATCTCGAATTCGATGCCGTGCTTTTCGATGATCTTGTTCCAGCGGCCCACGCCACCTGCGGCGTCTTTGACGTAGTCGTCGCGCAGACGCATGTTGATCGCGGTCAGGGCCGGCACTTCTTCGGCGACGATCTGACCATCCTTGACGGTGCGCACAACGTAGGTGTCGTTGGTCAGCTTGTGGTCGTCTTTCAGGCGCATTTCCATGTAACGCCCCTTGATGCCCGAGTTGAAGGCATTGGCGGCGTTGGTGGAAACTTCCTGACCAAAGAGATCAAGTGACAGCGTGTAGTGCAGGTTCAGCTTTTTCTGGATGGTAGGCAGGTCAATGACACCCAGATCGCGGATTTTGTTGATGTCATAGGGGTCGGTGATCCCGGCCTTGTTCATCGCTTCGCAGGTGGCCTGAATGGTCCGGCCCACACCGGTTTCGCCCACGAACATGTGGTGCGCCTCTTCGGTCAGCATGAAGCGGCAGGTGCGCGACAGCGGGTCAAAGCCCGATTGTGCCAGCGATTCCAGCTGCATCTTGCCGTCGCGGTCTGTGAAATAAGTGAACATGAAGAAGGACAACCAGTCCGGTGTTTCCTCGTTAAAGGCACCCAGCATCCGCGGCGCCTCTTCGGAGCCGGAGGAGCGGATCAGCAGCTCGTTCGCTTCTTCGCGGCCATCGCGGCCAAAGTATTTCTGCAGCAGGTAGACCATCGCCCAGAGATGGCGGCCTTCCTCGACGTTGACCTGGAACAGGTTGCGCATGTCATAGAGCGACGGCGCGGTGAGGCCGAGGAACCGCTGCTGCTCGACCGAGCCCGGCTCGGTATCGCCCTGAATGACAATCAGGCGCTTTAGCATGTTGCGGTATTCGCCCGGAACCTCCTGCCAAGCAGGTTCGCCATAGTGTTCGCCCATCGGGATGGTGCGGCCTTCGACCTGCGGCGCCAGCAGCACGCCCCAGCGGTATTCCGGCATCTTCACGTAGTCGAATTTGGCCCAGCCTTTGGGGTCGACCGAAACCGCGGTGCGCAGGTAGACCATCGATTCCTGAAAGTTCTGCGGGATCAGGTCGTTCCACCAGTTGATGTAACCGGGGTGCCATTTTTCCAGCGCTTTCAGCACCTTCTTGTCGCTGGACAGGCCAACGTTGTTGGGAATCTGGGTGTCATAGCTGACATTGATGAGATCAAGCATATCGTTCCTCCGTCACGCGGCGCCGCCTTGGGCTACCGCTGTAT
The DNA here is from genome assembly GCF_039839315.1 of Phaeobacter sp. CAU 1743. Taxonomy (NCBI): domain Bacteria; kingdom Pseudomonadati; phylum Pseudomonadota; class Alphaproteobacteria; order Rhodobacterales; family Roseobacteraceae; genus Phaeobacter; species Phaeobacter sp. CAU 1743. The sequence goes on from NZ_JBDOQR010000002.1 coordinate 16,498, forward strand.
TTCCTGGTTACACGCGTTCCATGTTGTATTCGCCGCGCTGGCCGGTGCCGTAGCGCTGCAGGGCGCCATCGCTGCCCACCGCGTTGGGGCGCTGGAAGATCCAGTTCTGCCAGGCGGTCAGGCGGCCAAAGATACGGGTTTCCATCGTTTCCGGCCCGGCAAAGCGCAGGTTGGCCTCCATGCCGGTCATCGCATCGGGGCTGAAGCTGGCGCGTTCCTCAAGGAAGATGCGCACCTCGTCCTCCCAGTCGATATCGTCAAAGGCATAGGTCACAAGGCCCAGCTCTTCGGCCTGATCGGCCTCAAGCGGCTCACCGATATGATCGCGCAGTGCCTCGACCGACTCGGGGGTGCCGAGGAACCGGGTCTGAAGCCGCGTCAGGTCGTTGCCCATCGGATAGGTGCCAAAGTTCCCTTCGCTGAGCGTGATGGCGGCCAGCGGGCGATTGTCGCCTTCGAATTCTTCCAGCATCATGTAGGAGCGGTCGACGGCCCACAGCAGTTCCGCCAGCGGCCCGGCAAAGCAGGAGCCGTGTTCGACCACGGCCACCAGCGAGCGCGAGGTCATGTCGACGCGTTTCAGCAGACGCTTCCAGTACATCAGGATTTCATTGGCCAGCCAGTGATCGCGGTTGTTCAGCAGCAGCGCTTCATGCGCCAGCAGTTTTTCGGCGTCACCTTGGGTCTGGAACACCATGGTGCCGACTTCGCGTTCATTGAGGCGCAGATGCAGAATGGCATCGTCCAGCTCGCGCGCCAGACGCAGCAGGTAGGTCTGATCGCCTTCGGCCTGCAGCGTAGCGGTATCTGCCGGGGCATCGCCATCGGGGCCTTTCAGGGTCACGGTGGCGCGGCCGCCTTTGCGGTCGATTTCGACCTCGACCAGCGTATAGGTGATCGAATCCTCGCCAAAGCTGCGGGTGATCGGACCCAGGGTGATGCCGGTCAGCCCGTCTGCCTTACTGCTGGCAGCCGCAAATTCCTGGGCGCGCTGGGCAACGGTGTCGGCGAATTTTGAATTCGGCACCACCTCATCCACCAGACGCCAGTCGACGGCGCGCTGGCCTTTGACGCCTTCTTCGACCGAGCAGAAGATATCGGCCAGATCGCGGCGCACCTTGCGTTTGTCGGTGACACGGGTCAGCCCGCCGGTGCCGGGCAGAACCGCCAGCAGCGGCACTTCGGGCAGGGCGACAGAGGAGGCGCTGTCATTGGTCAGCATGATGTAGTTGCAGGCGAGGGCCAGTTCATAGCCACCACCGGCGCAGGCGCCCTGAACGGCGGCAATGTACTTCTGACCCGAGTCCGCCTCGGCGGCCTCGTAGGTGTTGCGGGTCTCGTTGGTGAATTTACAGAAGTTCACCTTGTGGGCGTGGCTGGCGCCGCCCAGCATACGGATATTGGCGCCGGCGCAGAACACCTTGTCCTTGCCCGAGCGCATGATCACCACCTTGACCTCGGGGTGTTCGAACCGCATCCGCTGCACGATGTCGGACAGCTCGATGTCGACGCCCAGATCGTAGGAATTGAGCTTCAGCTGGTAGCCGTCGAACAGCCCGCCGTCTTCGTCCACATCCATGTAGAGGTTTGCGATGGGGCCATCATACTCCACCCGCCAGTGGCGATACTTCGAAGGGTCGGTTTGAAAATCGATTGCCTGGGGCATGTCGCGCTCCTGAGTTCTGTTGTGAGTAACCTACCGCAGCTTTGCAGGCTGGCAAAGGAAAAGATGCATAATAATGCCTTCTTTCGGCATAATAATGCAGAATATTGCGGTGTGATTGCGGAATATCCGCTTTGAAAGTGCATTATAGTGCACTTTTTGTGGTGTTCTCGGTCTGGCGGCGAAGGTCCAGCAGCTGCGCCCGAATCTGATCCTCCTGCAGGTCTGCGGTGATCCACAGCGCCCCTGGCAGGTCGGTCATCTGCGCGTCGGCGATATCGCAGAGCCGTTGCACCGCGCGCGGGCGCTCCATTTTCTGCTTCAGCGCTGCATTCGCGAGCTGGATCATCCCCTGCACTAGTCGTCGTTCGGCCGAGGGATCAGGCAGGGCCATCCAGACCGCTTCCCAGACCTCATGTGCTTCCCAGAAATAACCGGTCCGGAAATACTGACATCCGGCACGCCAGGCGTCTGACGCGAAAACAGCCCCAAGGGGCTGTTCCGGTCTTGCTGTCTCGCAGATCGCATCGAAGGTGCCTTCCGGATGCCGGGGCGTCTGGCCCGGGATATGGGCGTGCGGCGGATCCGGAAAACGGGCCATGTCAGGCGGTTTCGACCTCGGCGGCCTCGATCCGGGCCAGACGGCTGGTGAATTCGGCGACCGCGTCGATGACCTTTTGCGGCTGGTCCTGTTGTGGGCTGTGGCGACAATCCTCCAGCACCAGCATATCGCAGGGGCAATAGGTGCGTTCCTCGATCACCTCAACCTGGGCGAGGGTGCCGTATTGGTCCTCGCGGCCCTGAATGGCCAGAACCGGCACCCGCAGATAGTCGATCACATCTGCAACGTCCCAGTCACGGAAGCCTTCGTCGAGCCAGACATCGTTCCATCCGCGGAAGGCGCCTTCGGGGTCCTTGTGGTATTTCGCCAGCTTTTCCTTCAGATCGCCACTGTCATAGGCCTCTTTCGCCTTGGCGATTTCCGCAAGGCCGCCCGGTTCGGTGAAGAAATGCGGCGCCATCAGGATCAGCCCGCGCACCCGGTGATCCAGCACGCTGCCGCCGTAGATCGCCGCGATGGTGGCGCCGTCGCTGTGGCCCATCAGCACGCCATGCTCCAGCCCGATGGCATCCAGCAACCCGGGCAGCACGTCCTTGGCCTCGCGGGTCATGAAATCGAGCGGCCGGGGCAGGGTCACGGGATCGGACTGGCCATAGCCCTGACGAGAATAGACAAAGACGCCCCAGCCGGTGGCCGCAGCCAGTTTTTCGGGGAAATCGCGCCACAGCGCCACGCAGCCCAGCCCTTCGTGCAGCAGCACAAGGGTTGGCGCCTGATCCGGCGCAGGCCCATGGCAGGCATATTCCAGATTGGCACCGCCTGCCGTGACCGTGCCACTTCCACCCCATTCAAACGCCATCATGCATCCTCCCGCAATTTGAAGCGCTGGATCTTGCCGGTTGCCGTCTTGGGCAGGTCGTCGGCATAGACGATCCAGCGCGGATATTTCCACTTGCCGACCTTTTCCTTCACAAACGCCTTGAGATCGGCGGTCAGGGCGTCGTTCCCGGTCCCGTCCTTCAGCACGATATGGGCCTTGGGTTTTTCCAGACCTTCTTCGTCGCGGGCGGGCACAACGGCGGCCTCCAGCACGGCGGGATGGGCGACCAGCGCCTGTTCCAGCTCAAACGGAGACAGCCAGATCCCGGAGACCTTGAACATATCGTCGGTACGGCCACAGTAGATGAAACGCCCGTCCTCGCCACGTTCGTATTTGTCGCCGGTGCGGGTCCATTCGCCTTCGAAGGTACTGCGGCTCTTGCCTCGCTGGTTCCAGTATCCTTCGGCGGCCGAGGCACCGCGCACCAGAAGTTCGCCGATGCCGCCTGCGGGCACCTCCTCGTCGTTCTCGTCCACCAGCCGCAGTTCGTACCCCGGCACCGCCACGCCTGAGGTGCCATAGACCACATCGCCCGGCGCATTCGACAGGAAGATATGCAGCATCTCGGTCGATCCGACACCATCGAGGATTTCGACGCCCCATATGTCTTCCCATTTGCGGCCGACCTCTTCGGGCAGGGCCTCACCTGCGGAAATGCAGCGGCGCAGGGGCGCGTCAGGTTTCTCGGCGGTTTCCAGCGCCGCAACCGTAGCCGCATAAAGCGTCGGCACACCGCAATAGAGGGTTGGCTTTTCTGAATCGAGGATCGACAGCACCGAGTCCGGTGTCGGACGGCCATCGAACAGGATGGTGGTGGCGCCCGCCGACAGCGGGAAGGTCATGCCATTGCCCAGCCCATAGGCGAAGAACAGTTTTGCCGCCGAGAAGATTACATCGTCCTCGGCCACCTGAAGCACCTGCGCGCCATAGGTGTCGGCGGTGGCAGCCAGCGCCCCATGCACATGGCGCACGCCCTTGGGTTGCCCGGTGGAGCCAGAGGAATAGAGCCAAAAGGCGGTTTCATCGGGGCAGCAGGCCACGGCCTCCATCGGCTCTGCCCCGGCAAGGAAATCCTCGAAACTGTCGCAGCCCTCCGGCGTTTCGCCGCCGATCACCACGACGCGCTGCAGATCCGGGCAGGCAGCGACGGCGGGTTCCACCACCGGCCAGAGTTCGGCGCTGACAAACAGGATGGTGGCGCGGCTGTCTTTCAGGATGACCTCGTAAACCGAGGTCGAAAGCAGGGTGTTGAGCGGCACCGGCACGACACCGGCCTTGAGCGCGCCCCAGAAGATCTGCGGGAATTCGATCTGGTCCAGCACCAGCATGGCGGCGCGGGATTCGCGGGCTATGCCTGCCTGGCGCAGGGCGCCTGCCATCCGGTCCGAGCTTTCGGCCAAATCGCCATAGGTAAGCTGCCGCTGCGCGCCGGCGGCCTCCCGGAAGGCCACCTTGTCCGGGCGCTCGCTCCGGTGGCGATCCACAAAATATCCTGCCGCATTGCCGCTGGGTGTCATCCTCGCTCCTCCCTGATGTGCCGCGGAAGGCGCGGGGCGCTCCGGCGGCCTGCGCGGCCCTCCCCGGCGGCGCAGTCTTGATCTGGGACGGATTAATGCACCGGTCGCAAAATAATGCAACATATCGCTGCGATAAACTGCATTATTTTGCACATATTTCCGCCGATGCAGGTGCGAGGCGGGCCGGTCTGGTGGCTCGCAGACAAAAAATCCCCCCGCCAGAGGTCTGACGGGGGGATCAATTGCAGGGGTCGTCGGACCCGATGGTCAGTGCAGCAGCATCAGCGGCAGCAGCGTGATGATCGGGAAGGCGACCAAGATTATCACCCGGATGATGTCCGATGCCACAAAGAACATCACCGCCTTGTAGGTGTCGACCATGCGGGTGGTCCGGTCCATCGCGTTGATAATGAACAGGTTCATGCCCACCGGCGGGGTGATCAGGCCAACCTCGACCACGATCAGAACCAGAATGCCGAACCAGATGGCGACGTATTCCGATTCGATCCGGTTGACGCGGCCTTCGGTGACGCGGATGCCCAGTTCCTTCATCTGCTCCCGGGTCAGTTCCATGCCGTTGGCAATGGCTTCCTGTATCGAGGCCAGCATTTCAGCCCCCATGCCATCCGGCACCCCGTTGCGCAGCACCTCCATCGCTGCATCCGCCTGCATCGCGGGCAGGGACAACAGGCCGAAGTCCATCACCGAGATCACCGGGAAGAAGATCGGAATGGTCAGCAGAATCATCGACAGGCTGTCCATCAGGCACCCAAAGACCAGGTAGAAGGCCAGGATCAGCGCCAGAACCACCCATGGGCTCAGCCCCTGGCTGACGACGAAATCTGCCAGTTCCTGCGGCACCTTGGTCAGCGCGAGGAAGCCGTTATAAAACCCGGCGCCCAGCACGATGAAAAAGATCATCGCGGTCGAACGGGCGGTGACGATAAAGCTATCGACCATGGTTTCGCGGTTCAGACCGCCATTCAGCCAGGCGATGAAACCGGTGCCGAATGCGCCTACGGCTGCACCCTCGGTCGGGGTGAACCAACCGGCGTAGATGCCGCCGACCACCAGGCCAAAGACCAGCAGAACCGGCCAGACCTTGACCAGGTTTTCCATCCGTTCCGCCCAGGGAACCGAGGGGCGGGTGCCCGCGCTTTCGGGGAACATGCGCACATAGATCGAAATCGCGATGACATATCCAACCGCGGCGAGGATGCCGGGAATGAAGGCTGCGAGGAACAGCTTGGCGATATTCTGCTCGGTCAGGATGGCATAGATCACCAGCACCACCGAAGGCGGGATCAGGATGCCCAGGGTGCCGCCCGCCGCCAGTGTTGCGGTCGAAAAGCCACCGGCATAGCCGTATTCCTTCAGCTCGGGCAGAGCGACACGGCCCATGGTTGCCGCCGTGGCCAGCGAGGAGCCGCAGATCGCACCAAAGCCGGCGCAAGCCCCGATCGATGCCATGGCGACGCCGCCTTTCCTGTGGCCCAGGAAACTCGCGGCCGCCTTGAACAAGGCGGATGACATGCCGCCCAGCGTCGCGAAATGGCCCATCAGCAGGAACATCGGCACGATGGTCAGAGAATAAGAGGAAAAGGTCGAGTAGGTCTCGCTTTTCAGGCGCCCAAAGGCAACCTGGGTTCCGTCGGTGACCAGGATCAACCCGACCAGGCCCACCAGGAACATCGAAAGCCCGATGGGAACCCGAAGGAAGATCAGGATCATCAGGATGGGGAATGAGGATATTCCGATTTCAAGAGCTGTCACTGCTCACCCTCCACACCGTCCCACAGCTCAATGCGGCCGGTCATAAATTCGGTTGTACGCACGATCGCGACATAGATCGCCACCACAGCAGCCATGCTGGAGGCGAAGAGGCTGGCGGCATAGGCCCACCAGGTAGGAAACTCGAGCAGGAACGAAGTCTCGCCATTGTAGTACTTGCCGACCATGCCGGCGCCGAGCCGTTCTGTGATCAGGGCGAGAACCCCCGCGAACAGGATCGCGACCACCATGCGCAGGAACCGGTTCACCTTGACGGGAAAGGCGTTTGCCACCACGTCGACCGAGGCATGGCCCGATGTGATCTGGCACAGTGGGATAAACGCGAAGATGGCGAATGCCACGCCGGCCTCTACCAGTTCGAAGTCCCCGTTGATTGGTCCGATGTAGTTGATCAGCCAGTCTGACAGCGCAGGAGCGAGCCCTTGCATGAGGCTTCCGTGCAGCACGCCGTTCAGCAGGCGGCCGATGATCGAAAGGCAGGTCAGGATGATCAGGAGAACGAGGACCATACCGCCCAATATGGCCATCTTCCTGGCCAACCCCATCATGAGCTTTTGCATGGTGTTTACCCTTTTCTGAGTACGCAAAGGGCCGCGGCACGGGTGCGCTGCGGCCCTTTGACTATGCTACCGCTTACTTCACGTATTGCGGTGTGTATTTTTCGATCAGGTAGGTTGCTTCTTCCAGCAGGGCCTGCCCGTCGATGCCTTTTTCAGTCATGTCGGCCAGCCATTTGTTGTAGATCGGCTGAGCCAGCGCGCGCCACTCGTCGGTCTGTTCCTGGCTGAGGGTGATGACATTGTTGCCGTTGTCCAGCGCGAATTCGCGGGCCGGGCCGTCGGAATCTGCTTGGGTGCCGCCGGCGAAGACGGAGAACTCCAGACCGGAGTTGTCGTCGATGGCTTTCTTCAGATCATCGGGCAGGCTTTCATACTTGTCCTTGTTCATCGCCAGAACGAAGGTCAGGGTATAAAGCGCCTTGCCGGTGAATTCGGTGTGGTTCTCGACCAGTTCCGGAACTTTCAGAGCGGTGGTGACTTCCCACGGGATGGTGGTGCCGTCGATCACGCCTTTGGACAGGCCTTCGGGGATCGCGGGAACCGGCATGCCGACGGGGGTTGCGCCCAGTTCGGTCAGCAGCGCGTTGACCGAGCGGGAACCGCCACGGATCTTCATGCCCTGCAGGTCGGCGGGGGTTTCAACCGGATCCGTGGTGTGGATCATACCGGGGCCGTGCACCCAGGTGCCAAGGATGTGGACGTCCTTGAACTCGGTGTCCTTCATGTGGCGTTCGAACATTTCCCAATAAGCGTGCGAGGTGGCACGCGCGTTGGTCATCATGAAGGGCAGTTCGAAGACTTCGGTCGACGGGAAGCGGCCCGGCGTGTAGCCGACCACGGTCCAGACGATGTCGGCAACGCCGTCGATGGCCTGGTCCATCAGTTCCGGCGGCTTGCCGCCCAGCTGCATGGAGGGATAGCGGTCGATCTTGATACGGCCATTCGAGGAGGCCTCAACGTTGTCGGCCCAGACATCCAGAACCAGTTTCGGCACATTTGCCTGCGCCGGCAGGAATTGGTGCAGCTTCAGCGTTACCTCCTGCGCGAAGGCGGATGTGGCGCATACTGCGGCAATGGCCGCCGCGCCTGCTGCGCCAAGAATCTTTCTGCGAGTGGTCATGTGATTCCTCCCTTTGACCCTACTTCCAAGCAACATAATGCAGGCAACTAACATTATTGCAATATATTGCCTATTTTCTTTCTGTTTTGGTCCCCTCCACACCCCTGCGGATCACAAAACAAACTTCGCTGACCTCCTGCTATTTGGTGCATTTGTAACCATCAACAGCAGATCATGCATTTTTCACTCATGAATTGGCTGGTCCCAAATCAGCGCTCAGACTCGTTTAGAAAATGTTACAAGATTTTCATATCTGAGCCGTGACGGATACATTCGAGCATTTCATTTCGTGAAGATCAATCACTGATTGGCGCAGGAGCCATGAAAAAAGACATTTCGGCGGATCGCTGCCTTGCCGCTGCGGTCGCAACCCTCCCTATCGCTGCGCAGGACTGTGGTACGCTTTGCGCACAGCCCTGTAATTGATAGGGCCAAGGCGCCGGGATCAGGAATGGACCCAGCGCACATATTCTTGACGGTTTCGAACCTTCGGGGCGGCTCTATGGCCCTTTGATCTTATTCCGCGGCGCTGAGGGTCAGTTCGACCTGGCTCAACCCGTCGATTCCGCCAGTCATCGACTGTCCGGCTGTTACCGCTCCCACTCCTGCTGGGGTGCCGGTGAGGATCAGATCGCCCGGCCGCAGGTGGTAATAACCCGACAAGTGGCAGAGGATGTCCTCGACCGACCAGATCATCTCATCCAGGCTGGCATCCTGACGTATTTCACCGTCGACGCTAAGCCAGATCCGCTTGCCCGCTGGGCCGTCCCAGTCAGCGCTGCGGGTCAGGGGGGCGAAAACCGTGCCTTGTTCCAGATCCTTGCCCAGATCCCAGGGGCGCCGTTTGTCCTTCGCCTGCCCCTGCAGATCCCGGCGCGTCATGTCCAGCGCGCTGCCATAGCCATAAACCGCTGTGCGGGCCTCTTCCGGTGTGGCGCGGAACAGCGGCGCGCCGATGGCCACGGCCAGCTCCATCTCGTGGTGGAAATCAGAGGTGCCAAGCGGGTAGGGCACGGTAGCGCCGGTCAGAATCGCATTGGCTGCGGATTTGGTGAAGTAAAAGGGCGCTTCGCGGTCGACCTCGTTGCCCATCTCGGCAGCATGTGCGGCGTAGTTGCGCCCGACGCAGAAGATACGCCCGATGGGATAGGTGCGGTCCTCTCCCAGAACCGGGATCGTAGCGGTTTCGGGCAGGGTAAACAGGGTATCGGTCATCTCGGGCGCTCCTGATGGTCACGGGCTGGGCTGCGGTATCATGATGGATGCCTAGCACAGGAAAACCCGTCCCGCAGCCCCGCACGGACCGATCACGGACAGCGACAGATCAGAGGCGCTCGGGGCCAAGATTCTACAACAATTTCAGGAGAGTGATATGGTGCCCAGAAGAGGACTCGAACCTCCACGTCCATACGGACACTAGCACCTGAAGCTAGCGCGTCTACCAATTCCGCCATCTGGGCACGGGTTGGTGAGGGGCCGTATAAGCAGAGTCGCGCGGGGCGTCAAACTCAAAATGCGCCCAATGTCACAAAATTTTTGTGCGGGGATGGCTGCTGCCGATGTCCCGCGAATTCAGGCGGTTGATGGCGCCTTTCTGGCTGGACCGTTGCAATAGCCGACCGGGTGGGTGATTTTTCCCGTGCAATTTGATCCTGCGCAAAGTCAGCGCGCGCCTGAGCGGCAAAAAGGCGGTATGACACAGATTGACCGCCTTGCCGCCCTTGGCCTGTTCGACAGCCGGGTGCCCCGCTACACCTCCTACCCGACCGCTCCGGTCTTTTCTTCCGCCGTGGGTGCGGCAGAACAGGTCGGGCATCTTGATGCGCTTGATCCGGCGGTTCCGGTTTCGGTGTATCTGCATATCCCGTTCTGCGAGCGGCTCTGCTGGTTCTGCGCTTGCCGGACCCAGGGCACACGTCGGCCCGAGCCGGTGGAAAGCTATGTCGAAACGCTGGAGGCCGAGTTGAAGCTGGTCGCGCCGCATCTGCCCGCGGGGCTGCAGATGGGGCGGTTGCACTGGGGCGGTGGCACGCCGACCATCCTGCCGCCAGCGCTGATCCACAGGCTGGCCCAAGCGGTCAAGGCGGTCTTCCCGCCGACGCCGGACTGGGAGTTCTCGGTCGAGATCGACCCGACGCTGGTGGACCGGGACAAGATCGCGGCGCTGGCCGAAGAAGGCATGAACCGGGCCAGTATCGGTATTCAGGATTTCAATCCCGAGGTGCAGGCCGCCATCGGCCGGGAACAGCCATATGAGGTGACGCGCGCCTGTGTCGAGGATCTGCGGGAGGCGGGGATCACCTCGCTCAATGCCGATCTAGTCTACGGCCTGCCACATCAGGACGCCGCGCGACTGAAGGATACGGTTGAAAAGGTGCTGAGCCTTGCACCGGACCGGATCGCGCTGTTCGGCTATGCCCATGTGCCCTGGATGGCCAAACGTCAGGAGCTGATCGACGAATCCGCCCTGCCGGGAGACGCCGAACGCTATGATCTGGCCTGCGCGGCTGCGGATCAGTTCCGCGCCGCTGGTTATGAAACGATTGGTATCGACCATTTTGCCCTGCCCGAGGACGGGTTGGCCAAGGCGGCCAAAAGCGGCCACCTGCGGCGCAATTTTCAGGGTTACACCGATGACCGGTGCCCGACGCTGATCGGTTTGGGTGCCTCTTCGATTTCGCGTTTTGCCGGGGGATACGTGCAGAACGCCGCTGCGACCCCTGCCTATGTGGAGCGGATCGAAAAAGGGCAGCTCGCCGGGGCGCGGGGCCATGAGATGAGCGAAGAGGACCACCTGCGTGGTCGCGCCATCGAGATGATCATGTGTGATTTCCGTCTCGACCGCGCGGCGCTGGAACGGGAATTCGGTGATCTATCGCGCAGTATCGATCCCGATCTGGTCGCCGTTCAGGCCCGGTTCGGAGAGCTGGTGACACTTGATGGCAAGGCGCTGGAGATCCGCCCCGAAGGGCGCGCCCTGACCCGGCTGATCGCCAGCCATTTCGATGCGCATAAACCCGAAGGCGCCCGCTACAGCCGCGCCTCCTGAGCCGCGAACACCGGGGTCTGCGTGGCCCCGGCCACAGCAGCCTCGTCAGCGGGGCATCGGGTTGCGCGCCTTGTTGTAGGCCGTCCAGTCGGTGATTTCCGGATAATACATCTGGCGCCAGTGGCGCACGCGCGGGTTCATCACCCGACGCCAAAGGGGCGGCATCATCGCTGCCACCGTCATCACCGGATAGCCATAGGGCAGCTGCGGCGCGTCTGCCTCGGTATAGTTCTGGAGCAGCGGGAAGCGCCGGTCGGGTTTATAGTGGTGATCGGAATGGCGTTGCAGATTGATCAGCAGCCAGTTTGACGCCTTATGCGCCGCGTTCCAGGAATGGCAGGGGCGCACCGGTTCGTATTTTCCGTCCCCCAGATGTTTGCGGGTCAGCCCGTAGTGTTCGACGTAATTGACGAGCTCCAGCTGCCAGATGGCGACGCCCGCCTGCACCAGAAACAGCACCAATCCGCCAAATCCGCCCAGCAGAACCGCCAGAACCAGCATGGCCGCCTGTAGCGCCCAGTAGCGGAAGAACGGATTGGCCGGATCGCTCCAGGGGCGGTCTTTCTTGGCCAGTTTTTCCTTTTCGGCGCGGAAAGCAGATTGCCAGCATTGCCGCAGCACCCGCGGGTAGAAGCGGTGGAAACCTTCGTTGTAGCGCGCCGTGACAGGATCGCGTGGCGTGCCGACATAGCGGTGATGCACCAGCAGGTGTTCGGAGCGGAAATGCGAGTAGAGTACCATCGCCAGCAGGATATCGGCCAGCCAGCGTTCCGCCCTGCTGCGCTGGTGCATCAGCTCGTGACTGTAGTTGATGCCCACGGTGCCGCTGACCACGCCCATGCCAAAGAAGATGCCGAATTTTTCCAGCCCGTTCAGCGTTTCACTGCCCGCCACGTAGAAGATCAGGCCAAACAGCGTCAGGAACTGGATCGGCACCCAGGCGATGGTCAGCATGCTGTACCAGCGCAGATCCTCCTCGGGCGTCATCGGGTCGGCATTGTCGAGGTTGAGGCCGAAAACCCCGTCGAGCGCCGCAAAGAGATACCATGTCACCAGTGGCGTCAGCAGTACCCACCAGCCACCCATGATGGCGGAGAACCACAAGAGCGGCACCAGCAGGAAGGACAGCCAGAACGGCAGGGCCGATTGCCAGCGGCTCAGGGTTTCCGGGGCGATCTTGGTGGCGATCATCGTCAGCACTCCCAAAGTATGGCGCGTCGGGAAAACCCTATGCCGGGTCCGGCCCAAACCCAAGAGGTCGAATGGCCTCAGTCGCCGCCGGTCTGCCCGCCACGCCACAGGTCAAAGGCTTTGCGCATCACCGTCGGCAGGTCCGAGGGGCGGAACGCGTGTCGGGAGATAATCTCTTGTTGCTCGGCGGGTGCAAACCCCTCAGGCAGCTCTGCCACCATCACCCGCAGGATCAGGTGGAAATGGGTGAAGGTATGGCGCACCTCGGCGCCGAGATCCTGCCAATCCGCGTCAAACGGCGGCGCAGGCTGGGGCGACTCGCCCCATTCCGGGCCGGGCCAGCCCAGCATCCCGCCCAAAAGCCCCTTGTCCGGTCGCCGCTCCAGCAGCCAGTCCCCGGCGCTGCTGCGCGCCAGATAGACGATGCCGTGACGGGTGGGTTTGGCTTTCTTTGGGGTCTTCTTCGGCAATTCAGGCGCGGTGCCTGCGATTCGCGCCGCGCAGGGCTCCCGCCAGGGGCAGATGCCGCAGGCGGGCGATTTCGGGGTGCAGATGGTGGCGCCCAGATCCATCACCGCCTGTGCATAGCAGCCGGGACGGACCTCAGGGGTCAGCTCGGCGGCGCGGTCCTTCAGCAGCGGTTTTGATCCCGGCAGCGGATCGTGAATATCATGCAGCCGCGCCATCACCCGCTCCACATTGCCATCCAGAACGGTTTCGGGGCGGTCGAATGCGATCGAGGCGATTGCCGCCGCCGTATAGGGGCCGATCCCCGGCAGTTTCAGCAGCGCCTCGTAGCTGTCCGGAAAAGTGCCATCCAGCTCCTGAGCCACCACCCGGGCGCATTTCAGCAGGTTGCGGGCGCGGGCGTAGTAGCCGAGGCCTGCCCATTCCGCCATTACGTCGGCATCCTCGGCCGCGGCAAGGTCCTCGACCCGGGGCCAGCGGGCGGTGAAGCGCTGAAAATAGTCGGTCACGGCGGCCACGGTGGTCTGCTGCAACATCACCTCGCTCAGCCAGACACGATAGGGGTCGGGCCGCACTCCGGCGGCGCGGTCTGCCGGGCCGGTGCGCCAGGGCATGTCCCGCGCCTGCCGGTCGTACCAGTTCAGGATATCGCGGCTGAGCCCGCCTGGATCCGCATTCAGATCACGCATAGTTTACTCCCGGTTCCTGCCTTTTTCTGGCCCCTGCAAACGGACCCTTTACAATAGGGCGGTCAGTCACGCAAAACCACAGTTATGGCATTCAGGCGCAGCAGCACACGCGGGTTCGCACGGACTTCCAAGCTTTTGAACGACCAGATCCGCAAGGCTGGCGAAAGTCGGGGCTTTGCGGTGTCGCGCCTGTTGACCCATTGGGAAGAGATCGTCGGGGCCGATCTGGCGGCAATGGCCCGGCCGGTCAAGGTCGGCTATGGCCGCAGTTCTTTCGGAGCAACGCTGACGGTGCTGACCACCGGGGCCAATGCGCCGATGCTGGAGATGCAGAAGGAACGGCTGCGCGAAAAGGTGAACGCGGTCTATGGCTACAATGCGATTTCCAAGGTGCTGATCACCCAGACCGCGCCGATCGGGTTTTCCGACGGTCAGGTCTCGTTCAAATACGCACCCAAGGAGAACACCCCACTGCAGCCTGATCCACAGGCCGTATCCGAGGCCGCCGCGGCGGCCGAAGGGGTGGGAAACGAAGAGTTGCGCGCCGCGCTGGAACGGCTGGGGCGTAACGTTCTGACAAAACAGAAAACAATTCGAAAGGGGTATGAATGACCCGTCTTATGTCTGGTGTCTTTGCCGTGGTGGCTGTCGCTGCCGGCGCCTATGCCATCTCTGGGCTGAGTGGCCAAAACCGGCTGCCCGAAAACCCGCTGATCGGGGCCGCCTATGCCCAGGACGCCGAGGTCGATACCTCGGCCATTACCGAAATGGTGCAGGGCGCCGAGGATGCGCCGGTGACCCTGATCGAATACGCTTCCTACACCTGCCCGCATTGTGCCAACTTCCACACGGGCCCCTACAAGAAGCTGAAAGAGGAATATATCGACACCGGCAAGGTGAAGTTCATCTACCGCGAAGTCTACTTTGACCGCTACGGTCTTTGGGCTTCGATGATCGCGCGCTGCGCCGGTCCCGAGAAATTCTTTGGCATGACCGATCTGATCTTCAAGGAGCAGTCCGACTGGGCCCGTGCCGGTGGCGCCACCGAGATCGTCGACGCGCTGCGCAAGATCGGTCGCCTCGCCGGGCTTGAGAACGATCAGCTGGAAGCCTGCCTGCAGGATGGCACCAAGGCGCAGACTCTGGTGACCTGGTATCAGGAAAACGCCGAAGAGCATGATGTGACCGCGACGCCTTCCTTCGTGCTGAACGGCAAGAAGATCGAGAACCAGTCCTACGACTCCTTCAAGGCGCTGATCGACGCCGAACTGGAAGGCTGATCCCCCTTACGGATCCACGCGAACAGAAAACCCGGTCCGATGTGGCCGGGTTTTTCATTGGTCATATCAGAAGATCACGTTGATCCGCTGTGAGCCCAATTTCCCGGGTGCTGCGCTCTGCGCGAATGTCGGCTTGGCATAGTACATAGAGCTCTGGCTCCAAACTGATTTGAGAAGGTTGAGAGAAATAATGACAACTGGATTAACTGGAAGCTGCCTATGCGGGCAGGTAGCTTACGACACGGGTAGCGAGCCGCTTTGGATCACCATTTGCCATTGCCGTTTCTGCCAACGTGCCACGGGCTCGGATCGAATGATCCAGCCAGTTTTTGAGAGGCGTGGATTTAACTTCGGAGCTGTCAGACCGAAGGTCTATACACAACCGTCAGACGGAAGCGGCAAGGATATCAACGTACACTTCTGTCCGGATTGCGGAACAAAACTGGCGCTGACTTTCGAACGGTGGCCAGACAAGATCGGCCTCTACATTGGAACGCTGGACAACCCTCATGCGGTCAAGATTGGGCCCGACAATTGCAAGCACATCTTCGTCTCCGAAGCGCAGCCAGGGACCCTCCTGCCTCCGGAAGTGAAGGTCTTTGATCGTCACGTAGCGGAGAGCGATGGTACGCCAATCGAGCCAACCATTTATTCGAAGCCCATCACCACTTAACAAAAGCAGCCGTTCGCGCAACCGCAGCGAATGCTCCCTTCTGTCCGCACAGATGACCAACACGATTTTCTGACATGGCCTATTCTTTTCGTGGCTAGGGCGGTGGCGGTGCCGCCCGTTTCAGAAGATCAATCAGCGGGTCTGCCTCTGCAATCTCTAGCCGCACCGGCAGGGTGATCACCTTGTGGCGGAAACTGGCGGGCAGGCGCACAGCGTCCTTTTCGGTGGTGACCAGCTGCGCGTTCAGCGCCTTTGCATCGGATTCGAGCCGGGTCAGAAGCGCCGTTGGCAGGCTCTGGTGATCGTCCAGCGCCTCGGCTCGGGCCAGATCGGCGCCAAGAGTGCGCAATGTATCAAAGAACTTCTGCGGATAACCGATGCCGGCAAAGGCCAGAACCCGGGTGCCCTGCCAGGGCATACCGGTTTGCAAAGGCGCCAGATGGGCCGAGACATGCGGCAGATCACTCAGCGCCGCGCCCCAGAGGCGGGCGAACTTCTCCTGCGCCGCAGGAGCGCCGATGGACAAGACGGCATCGGCGCGCGCCAGACCTTCGGCCACCGGTTCGCGCAGCGGCCCGGCGGGCAGGCAGCGGCCATTGCCGAAGCCCCGTGCCGCATCCACCACCACCAGTGACAGATCCTTGGCCAGGCTTGGGTTCTGAAACCCGTCGTCCAGCAGGATCACCGTCGCCCCGGCAGCCGCAGCGGCGCGTGCTCCGGCGGCGCGGTCGCGGGCCACCCAGACATTGGCAAAGGCGGCCAGCAACAGCGGCTCATCCCCGGTTTGCGAGGCCTTGTGGCGGGCGGGAATGACCTCTTCGGGGCCAATCAGCGTGCCGCCATAGCCGCGGCTGACCACATGCGGGTCGTGCCCCATGGCGCGCAGGGTCTCGGTCAGCCAGATCACCGTCGGCGTCTTGCCGGTGCCTCCGGCATTGAGGTTGCCGACGCAGATCACCGGCACGGCGACCTTCGCTGGCGTGCCCTTGGCAAGCCGGGAGCGGGTCACCGCGCCATATAGACGGCCCAGCGGCGCCAGCAGGATGGCGCGCAGATCAAAGGCGCCGGGCGCCTTGTTCCAGAACTCAGGAGGCCGCATTACGCTCCTCCCTCAGATCGAGCAGATCCTGCACCCGGTCGATCAGCTGATCCGTCATCGCTGCGCCCTCTGTGACGGCTTCCCAACCTGCCAATGCCATTTCCGCCGCCATATCGGGGGCCGACAGGTGCAGTACCATTTCGGCCAACTCCTGGGGTGTGTAGATGCATTCGGCAGCACCGCAATTCGCCAGCTGGGCATAGATCTCCTGATGCCGCACGGTGCCGGGACCGTGCAGAATGGCCGAGCCGAGCGCGGCGGCGTCCAGCGGCGAATGACCCTCGCGGCCCCGGTGCAGGCTGCCCGCCATCAGGCAGACAGGCGCCAGCCGATACCAGAGGCCAAGGTCGTCCTTGTCCGCCAGCAGAACCTGCGTGTAATCGTCCGGTTCATCCCCGGCGTCCCAATCGGCATATTGCAGCCCGCTGTCCTTCAGGGCGGCGCGACATTCATTGAGGCCACCATAGCTGTCTGGTGACAGCACAAGGATCAGCCGGTGCAACAGCCGCAGAGCGATCCTGTGTGCCTCCAGCACCATCGGCAATTCGTCCGGGCGCACTTGCGCCGCCAGCCAGACGGGACGGCTGCCAAGCACCCCTTGCAACTCGGTCAGTTCCTCGTCGTTGCAGCCGGGCGGTGAGGTCGAGATCCGCAAACGTCCGGCCATCTGCAGCTTGTCCGGCGAAATGCCGGTGCGCTGCAACTGGCTCTGGACCTCGGCATCGGGAGTGAGGATCGCAGCGAAGCCATCCAGCATGCGGCGGCGCTGATCGGGCAGCCAACGGCTGGTGCGGCTCGGCAGTTCCTTCTCCGTCAGATCAACCAGCAGCGCGTCGATCCGTTGTTCGCGCATGTGCCGCAGCAGGACGCGGCGCAGCCGTCCGCCGGACCAGATGCAGAAATCCGGGCGCCAGAGGTTCAGGAAGGCGCGCACATCCGTCGGGCTGTCAGGGGGCAGGTGGCCAGCGGGGGTATCACAGCCTTCGGCCTCGGGCGGGGGCGCCATGTCCGGCTCCCAGGTGGCGAGAACCGACAGATCCGGCCGCGCCGTCTTAAGCCGGTTTCCGACATCGCAGAGGGCCATGTAGCGTTCGGTGCTGGTCGCATGCACCCACAGCACTTCCCCCTCCGGGCGCGGAGGCAGGTCAGTGCTGGGAACCGTCCTTGATACGGGGCGGGAGCTGCGGCTGGGCATATGGGGCGTCCAAAAATTCATCTGCGTGTCGCGGGCAACCGGTGTGGTCGGACCGTAACGTCCGGATCAGCTTGCAATGCCGGGGCCGTCGGGGTCCAGCGCCTCGATCAGCTCCTTATGCAGGGCCGGAGGTCCGGCCACCACCCCATTGAGCAATGGCACAGGATTGTTGAACCTCAGGTCCTGGCCCAGACGGTCGGTCGCCTGCCCGCCAGCCTCGCGCAGGATCAGATCGCCGGCGGCGATGTCCCATTCCCAACTGCGGCGCAGGGTCAGCATGGCACCGGCGCGCCCGTCTGCGACCTTGGCCATGCGATAGGCCAGCGACGGGCGATAGCTGCGGGTGAAACCGGGGGCATTGCGGGTACGCCAATGTTCGGCGGCGAGGTTGGGCCGCGCGGTCAGCACCTCGGCCAGCGCCAGATCGGTCAGCGAGGAGGCGCGGATCGGGGTGCCATTCCGGGCAGCTCCCTGTCCCTGCGCCGCGGTGTACATCAGACCGCGCTGCGGCAGGTAGATCACTGCGGCGGTGACCCGGCCCCGGGTGGCAATCGCGAGGGAATGCGCCCAGGTGCGCGAGCCTTCGGCAAAGGCGCGGGTGCCGTCTATGGGGTCGATGATGAAGACGCTGTCACGGCTTAACCGGTCGGCGCTGTCCTCGGTTTCTTCGGATAGCCAGCCATAATCAGGCCGCGCCTCGGGCAGCATCTCTTCCAGCAGCGCATTCACCGCCAGATCTGCCTCGGTCACCGGCCCCTGACCGCCGGGCTTGTCCCAGCGCCGCGCCGTTGGTCCGCTATAGCGGCTGGCGATCTCGCCCGCAGCCTCGGCGGCGGCGATCAGCAGTTCGAGATCCGTAAGGCCCTTTGCCTGCTCTTCTGTCTGGGCGTCGTCAATTGCCGGCAAGCGTCATCCCCTCGACCAGCAGCGATGGCACGACGCGGGACAGGTAGCTCCGCGCGTCATTGGCAGGCACGATCCGCATCAGCATGTCGCGCAGATTGCCCGCGATGGTGCATTCGTTCACCGGATAGGCGATTTCACCGTTCTCGATCCAGAACCCTGAGGCGCCGCGCGAGTAATCGCCGGTGTTGGGATTGATGGTTGAGCCGATCAGCGAGGTGACCAGCAGCCCGGTCCCCATGCCCGCAATTAGATCGGCGCGGCTTTGATCGCCTTGGGTCAGCGCCACGTTCCAGTTCGACGGCGACGGCACTGAGCCGATGCCACGGGCGGCGTTTGCGGTGCTTTCCATCCCCAGTTTGCGGGCCGAGGCCAGATCCAGCGTCCAGCCGGTCAGGGTGCCGTCCTCGACGATGGCGCGGCGGCGGGTGGCCAGACCTTCGCCGTCAAAGGGGCGCGAGCCTGCAATGCGGGGGCGGTGGGGATCCTCGATCACCGACAGAAGCGTGGGCAGCACCTGCTGTCCCAGACTGTCCTGCAGCCAAGAGGAGCCGCGTGCGATGGCAGCGCCATTCACGGCAGACAGAAGATGACCGACCAGCGATGCGGAAATCCGTTCGTCGAACAGCACCGGATAGGTGCCGGTCTTGGGCCTGCGTGCGTTCATCCGCGCCACGGTGCGTTCCCCGGCGGTGCGACCGATCTCTTCGGCGCTGCGCAGGTCGCTTTGATAGGTGCGGGAATCGCCGTCGTAATCACGCTCCATCCCGGTGCCGGTGCCCGCGATGCCGGTGCAGGAAATCGACCGGCCGGTGCGGGTGTAGCCGCCGGAAAACCCGTTCGAGGTCGCCAGATAGACTGAGCTGCGGCCATAGCCCGCGCCTGCGGATTGCACCTGGCTGATCCCGTCGATGGCCTGACAGGCGGCTTCGGCGGCCAGCGCATCCTCTTGCAGGGCGGCCGGGGCCGGATCGGCGGCGGGGTCGTTCAGATCCAGCGCCGCAAGGTCCCAGTCCTGCGCCAGCTGATCCGGTGCGGCAAGGCCGGTATAGGGGTCCTCGGGCGCCTCTCGGGCCATGGCCACGGCGCGTTCGGCCATGGCGGCAATGGTTTCGGGGCGGCTGTCGGAGGAGGAGACCAGCGCCTGACGCTGTCCCAGGAAGACGCGCAATCCCAGATCGGTGCCTTCGGAGCGTTCGGCATGCTCCAACCTGCCCTCGCGCACCTCGATGCTGAGGGAACTGCCTGCAGCGGCCATAGCATCGGCAGCATCCGCGCCTGCCTTGCGGGCGGCATTGATCAGGGCATGGCAAAGCGTCTCGGGGGTCTGGGTCATGGGCGTCTCGGGCCATCCTGTTGCTGCGGGTCGCCATAGAGCTAGCCAGAGGAACCCCCTGCTGCAAGGGCGCAGGGACAATTGCCGCAAGAAAAAGGGACCGCGCAAAGGCGGTCCCGTAAAGCGTTTTTGCTGTGGGTCAGCTTATTTGATGCGCTGGCCGTTGGCGAGGATCTTGCCGTCTTCGGAAATCTCGATCTTCGAGTTCAGCGTGTCTTCGCCTTCGCCGGGAACAGCCAGCATGCCCATCATCATCCGGGCGCCCATGGCGTCATCATCGCTCATCAGGCCCATTTCGATCAGCTTGTCCATCAGGGTGTTGGCACCGGTCAGCGACAGGTTCGCTTCGCCCGAGGGGGCCGGCATGCCGTCAAAGCTGGTCAGATCATCGTTGTTGAAGGCGAAATCACCGGTACCGGTCAGCTTGGCACCCGCTGCCGAGACCAGCAGCTCCTGGATGGTGACCGCGTTCAACTCACCCGGTGCGACCTCTCCATCCTCGACCTTTTCCATGGCTTCGGCATCGAAGACGTCGAACAACACCTTGCCCTTGCCGGTGAGGCTCAGCACGACGCTGGCCGGATCATGCGGCAGGGCGCCGGCCGGATCGACCATGCCCCAGAGCATTTCCGGAACCGCGAAGTCGCGCAGCGCCACGCCAAGCGCGAAGTCCTGTTCTTCCTCGGACTTGGCAAGGGGAATGGTGATGTTGAAACCAGCCTCGGCCATGCTGAGTGCCAGCGGGAAGGGAATATCCGATCCGGTGACGTTGAAGGCCATGTCCTTTTGCGTGACGTCATAGGTCAGTTTGCTTGCGTCCATCGCAACGCCAAAATTGCCGCCGCCCGAGGTGCTGTCAAAGGTCAGGCTGTCGCTGCCATCCTGAAAGGCAAAGGCAGAGGTGCCGCTGGTGTAGGAGAAATCGGTATCCAGACCAAAGCCGGCGGCCAGCAGCGCGGAGAAATCACCGCTCTTGTCCAGATCGGCCGGAACCGTGCTGGTGCCATGCGCCTGAAGCTGCTGCATCGCGCCGTTGAAGGAGGCGAAATCCTCGCTGTCCGGATCCTTGAAGCCAAGATCATAGCTCAGCGCTGAAGCGGTCCAGGTCTGATCGTAGCTGCGTACCCCGGCCAGCGACATGGTGGTTTTTGTCACCATGTCGGACAAGGATACGGTGCCCCGGATCGCATCCTGGGGGATGTCCTCGCCAGTGGCTTCCAGCCCGTCCAGCGTCATCGTCATCTCGCTGGTGGCATAGTCATAGGTCATGTTCTCGGAATCACCCGAGACCGTCACCGGCGTGCCGTCGTGGGTGATGATCAGATTTACCGTCAGCTTGTCATCATCTTCGCTGGCGCGCACGGTCAGCGGAAATTCCTTGGGCACCAGAATGCTGACGGTTCCGTCGCTATTCTCGGTGAATTTGATCTCGGGCATGCTGAGCCCGGCGGTCACGTCTTCTTCGTCGGGGATCGGCATCATCATCGACAGATCGGACACCGTCAGCGTGTCGCCCGACATGCTTTCGGTGGCGGTCACCTCGTAACCGGTACCGGTCATGTAGGATTTCCAGTCGGACCAGACGTCCTTGGCGCTGAGATCGGCCAGCGCCCCCTGGGCGGAAACAGTCAGAAGAAGAGCGGCGCCACAGCTGCGCGCGAGAAAAATGGACATGGGTGAAACCTTTCGTAGCAAGCGTTGGATACCATGGTCCGTCGCGGCGCCACCGGCGTCAAGGGGCCTGGGGCTGGACCGTTCCCCCTAGGGAGTTTACCACAGAGGGGAACCACTGTCGCGATACAGGTATTGGAGAGAAATCATATGGATATGCAGGGCAAGACGGTCGTCATCACAGGGGCCAGCCGCGGCATCGGAGCCGATGCAGCAAGGGTTTTCGCCGCCGCGGGGGCCAACCTGGCTCTGCTGGCGCGCAGCACCGATGCGCTGGGCGAACTGGTCGGGGAACTCGGCGGAAATGCGCTCGCTTTTGCCTGTGATGTGGCGGAACCAAGCGCGGTTGCGGCGGCGCTGGAAAAAGCACACGAGCATTTCGGCAGCCTTGATGTGCTGATCAACAACGCCGGGGTGATCGAACCGATCGCGCGTCTGGAAGAGGCTGATCCGGCGGCCTGGGGCAAGCTGATCGATATCAACATCAAGGGTGTGTTCAACGGCATCCGCGCGGCGCTGCCGCTGATGAAACCCGTCGGGGGCGGCACCATCATCACGGTGAGTTCCGGCGCTGCGCATAACCCGCTGGAGGCCTGGAGCGCCTATTGCACCTCAAAAGCCGGGGCTGCGATGCTGACTCGCGCCCTGCACCTGGAGGAAGGCGGCAACGGCATCCGCGCCATGGGCCTGTCGCCGGGCACCGTCGCGACCCAGATGCAGCGCGAGATCAAGGCCAGCGGCATCAACCGGGTGAGCGAGCTCGATTGGGAAGATCACATTCCCGCAGAATGGCCCGCCAAGGCGCTGTTGTGGATGTGCGGCAGCGATGCCGATGATTTCCTCGGCCAGGAGATTTCCCTGCGCGACGACGCGATCCGCCGCCGGGTGGGCCTGATATGATCAACCTAGAGATTTCGAATGAGGGTCTCTGGGTGGTGACGATCAACCGCCCGGACAAGGCGAACTCGCTGACGGGTGAGATGCTGACGGAACTGGCCGAGATCGCTGAACGCGCGGGCGAGGCGCGAGGCTTTATCCTGACCGGCACCGGCAAGGTATTCAGCGCCGGCGCCGATCTGGAGGCGGCGCGCGCGGGGCTTGCGACCTCGCCCCTGTGGGAGCGGCTGTCGGGCGCCATCGCGGCGCTGCCCTGCCTGACCATCGCGGCGCTGAACGGCACGCTGGCCGGGGGCGCCAACGGCATGGTGCTGGCCTGCGATATCCGCCTGGCGGTACCTTCGGCAAAATTCTTCTATCCGGTGATGAAGCTTGGCTACCTGCCGCAGCCTTCGGACCCGGCGCGCATGGTGGCGCTGATCGGTCCTGCCCGCACCAAGATGATTCTGGCCGCTGGTCAGAAGATCGAGGCCGAAGAGGCCTGTGCCTGGGGGCTGGTGGACCGGATCGTGGAGCCCGATGCCTTGATGGAGAGCGCCCGCGCCCTGCTGAGCGATGCCCTGGCCGCCAAGCCGGAGACTGCACGCGGTATTCTGGAGATGTGCCGCTAAGAGGGGCAGGGGCGGCTCCCGCCCGTCCTTGGGGCATTGATATGCCCCGCGTCCCGTTGGGCGTAGCGCCGCGCTGTCGCGCGGCGTTTTTCCTGCTGAGAGGCCCTGTTGAGGGCAGAAACTGCCTCAACAGGGCCATATCGAGTGTAGAGGCACCGTCACCGCCTCAAGGCGCTTTGCCCCTGCTGTGCAGGGTGGCCTGCGGCCAGCCTTGACCCGCTGTCGGTGCCGGAGCAGAGCCGGGGGCGCATCAACGCTTGCGTCGCTTTCCCGGTACGCGGGAGGAAAAGCCAGTTGGGCGTTTGCGGACCCAGGCGATGAAGCGGGCGAGGCGCGGATGGCTGCGCAGCGCGTCGATGGTGGCATAGTCGCGGGCCAGCTCGGCCTCGGTCAGGGCTGCGTGGATTTCGCGGTGGCAGATATGGTGTAGCAGCACGGTGGGGCCGCCCTTGCCACCTTTGAGTTTCGGGATCAGGTGGTGCAGGCTTTGCGGAACGTCCGCGGGGATGGGGCGGTTGCAGAGGGGACATATGGGTGTCGGGTTCGGCTCTGGCATCCTGACCTCTCGTCTTTGCGGCTGGACTGCATTAGATGCGGCGCAGATGGATGCGGGCAAGGGGCGGAAGGCGGAGTTTCATGGCGGGGCAATCGGAACAGTGGGATGCGGTGGTCATCGGCGGTGGGCCTGCGGGGTTGATGGCGGCTGAGGAACTGGCGCGCGCAGGCTATCGCGTACTGGTGGCCGAGGCCAAACCGTCGCTTGCGCGCAAGCTGTTGATGGCGGGGAAATCCGGCCTGAACCTGACCAAGGATGAAACCTTCAAGGACTTGATCGAACACTATGGTGCCGCGCGGGACTGGCTTGCACCCATGGTGAGGGCATTTGATGCGGGCGCCGTGCAGGACTGGGCACGGGGACTGGGGCGCGATCTGTTCACCGGCTCCACTGGGCGGGTGTTTCCCAGGGAAATGAAAGCCTCGCCGTTGCTGCGCGCCTGGCTGGCGCGGCTGGAGGAGTTGGGCGTTGCCCGCCGCACCCGCTGGCGCTGGACTGGTTGGGAGGGGAACTGCCTGAGTTTTGAGACGCCCGAAGGGGTGGTGCGGCTGCGCGCAGGGGCAACGGTTCTGGCGCTGGGCGGTGCAGGCTGGGCGCGGCTCGGCTCGGACGGGGCCTGGGCGGAGTTGCTGGCGGCGCGAGATGTGGCGTTGGCGCCCTTCAAACCTGCCAATGCCGGGCTGGTGGTGGATTGGTCTCATCACATGGCGGCGCATTTCGGCGTTCCACTGAAAGGGATTGCACTGCGCGCGGGGGCGCTGTCTTCGCGCGGGGAGGCGGTGATCTCTGCTCGCGGTTTGGAAGGGGGCGGAATCTACGCCATTTGCGCGGCGGTGCGGGAGGGCGCGGATTTGACGCTGGACCTGCTGCCGGATCTGACCGTGGAAGAGGTGACGCGCAGACTGACGCGCCCGCGTGGCAAGGCGAGCCTTGCCAATCATCTGCGCAAGGCGCTGAAACTGACGCCTGCGCAGATCGCGCTGATGCAGGAATTTGCCCGGCCGCTGCCGCAGGAGCCATCAGAGCTTGCGGCGCGGATCAAGTCCCTGCCGGTGCGTCACCAAGGTCTGCGCTCGATGGATGAGGCGATTTCGACCGCCGGGGGCGTCTGCCACGAGGCGCTGGATGTGGGGCTAATGCTGAAAGAAATCCCCGGCACCTTTTGCGCCGGGGAGATGCTGGATTGGGAGGCGCCCACGGGGGGCTACCTTCTGACGGCCTGTCTTGCCACCGGGCGCTGGGCCGGACGTGGCGCGGTCGATTACTTGGCCAGCGCTGCGGTGCGCTGAAAGGCGTCGCGGCTGCGCACGGTCTTGGAATAGTCGAGCAGGGCACGGCTTTCGACCGGGAACTTGGCGCCATAGGCCCAGTTCAGGCAATGCACGCAGATGATATCGGCGATGGTGAACGCGTCCCCCATCAGGTAGGGGCCGGTCAGGCGCGCTTCGAGCCGGGCGATGTTGCGCTCGAACTCCCAGCGCAGGCTGTCCTTGATTTCGGGCACGCGCTGCTCTTCGGGCAGGGCAAAGCTGTGGCGGGCTGCGGTCCAGAGCACGGCGTCGATTTCATCCAGGATCTGATGGGTGACGGCATCCTGTTTGGCGCGGGCCATGGTCCCTGCGGGCGCGGTGAGCGCGCCGTGCTTGTCCGCCAGATAGGTGATGATGGCGGTGGAATCGGTGATCACCTCGCCGTCTTCGACCAGCGCTGGCACCTTGCCCGAGGGGTTCACGGCGACAATGTCAGCGCTGTGCGGGGCGGCGGTGTTCAGATCATAGGGTTGGCCCAGTTCTTCGAGCGTCCAGATCACGCGGAAGGCGCGGGTCATCGGTTTGCCGATCACGGTGTACATAGGTTTCTCTCCCTCAGGTTTTGCTGCGCATCAGATGCGCGCAGCTGTCTTTGCGTCAAGGCTGAAGCCTGCCTGCACCCGTCGATGGCCGCAGAACGTTGCGGCCTTTTGGGCCCTTACTGGCGGGCGCGGCTGAGCATCGCCAGCCGAATCAAAGCGCGCTCCATCAGCGCCAGCGCCGGGGCGGTCTGCCCGGCCGATCGCAGCTGCAGGTCGGTATCGGTCAGAATGGTCAGCGCGGTCTGCAGCTTGGCGGCGCCCCAGCCCTGCGCCTGCCGCAGCACCCGGTCGCGGCGCTTGCCATAAAGCGGCGGCCGCAGGCGGCCGATGCCCTGCGCCGGACCACCGGGATCGGCGGCCACGGTGTAAAGCGTGCGGAAATGGCGGGTCGCCCCGATGCAGAGTGTCACCGCATTGGTACCCTGCGCCTGAAGGCGGCGCAGCAGCGGGCCGATCTCGGCGCTGCGCCCCTCGGCCACCACGTTCAGCACATCGTCAAGTGCGGCTTCGGTGGATTGCGGTGCGACGGCGTCGATATCCTCAAGGCTTAGGGGGCTGCTGTCCTGGTATTTGTAGAGCGCCAGCTTTTCGATCATGCGGGAGAAATCGCCGGGGCCGATGTCATTGGCGATATCGGTCAGCGCCGACATGCTGTCGCCGGGCACATCGCGGATCTGCGCTTCGGAGAGGATCCGCTCAATCTCGGCCCGCGAGGGCGGATCGTCATAGATGCCGGTGGCATAGGCGTTGCGATGCGATTCGAAACCCTTGCGCAGTTTCGATGTGGCCTTTAGCTGCCCGGCGGTGACGATGATCTGGGCATCACCCGGTTGCCAGTCCTCCAGCGCCGCGAGAATCGCAGGGGCGGCGCTGTCGTTGGCCTCTTCGACAAAGACCGCGCGTGGGCCGGGAAAAAAGCCGACCGCCTTGACCGCGTCCAGAAGCTGTGCCGGATCCTTGCGCAATTCGGAGCCGGGCATCCGGGTCAGGCGCATTTCTTCCTCAGCGGCGGCGCCCAGCAGGGCCGCCAGCATCTGTTGCCGTTTCAGCGCCACCCGCATGGCATCGGCGCCATAGATCAACAGACCCGTCTTGTCGGGATCGGGCTTTTTGAAATAGCCCTCGGCGTCGCGCGGGGAGAGCTTCATTCCGCAGTCGGCGCCGCAGCGGCCAGATCCGCAGTGGTCAGCACCCGGGCGGTGATCTGGTCAGCCAGAATCTGCATCAGCCGCGCATTGGCATCGCGTTCCCCGGCCAGGGTTTCCACCGTCGATCCGGTGGCGGAATAGCCGGTAAAGGCATCTTCGCTGCCGCTGGCCACGATAACGCCGTCGGACAGGCGGATCAGGCTGTAGCTGGCAACGCCGACGATGGAATAGCGGGTGGTTTCATTGCCCGCGGTGATCGCCTGACCTTCGCTGCGGGTGCGCAGCGACAGGTCCAGCCGGTAATCGCCGCCAGAGGCGCGGCCAACCCGTTCCTCCAGATTGCGCACCAGCAGGTAGGCGTTCACTTCGTTGTCGGTCTTGATCTCCTCGGGGGACTGAATGGCGATCTTGCCATAAAGCGCCGCGCCGGTGCCCCCCGGCGCATAGACCGGGGTGAAACCACAGGCGGCCAGCCCCAGCAACAGGACCAGCGGCAGCGCGAGGATATGCCTTGGATCAGGCAACGACATTGACGATACGACCCGGCACGACGATCACCTTTTTCGGGGCGCAGCCATTCAGCGCCTTTTGCACAGCTTCGTGCGCCAGCGCGCGTTTTTCAACCTCAGCTTTGTCCAGATCTTTGGCGACGGTGATTTCGCCGCGGCGTTTGCCGTTGATCTGGATCGGCAGGGTGACGCTGTCCTCGACCAGCATCGATTCGTCGGCAGCAGGCCAGGCTGCCGTGGCGACCAGACCTTCGCCGCCCTGCGCTTCCCAGACGGCCTCGGCCAGGTGCGGGGTCATTGGCGACATCAGCTGCGCCAGCGCCATGATCGCCTGTTTCTGCGCCGCCGCGCCCGCCTTGGATTTGGCCAGCGTATTGGTAAAGGCGTAAAGCTTGGCAATCGCCGCGTTGAAGCCGAAGGATTCGACGCCCAGCGTCACGTCGCGGATCGCCTTGTGCATCTCGCGCAAAAGGTCGTCGTCGCCGCTGCCGGATGCATTCGGGTCCATCTCGGCGATCTTCACGGAGAGGTTCCAGACCCGGTTCAGGTGCTTGTAAGCGGCCTCGGCTCCGGCGGCGGTCCACTCCACGTCGCGCTCCGGCGGGCTGTCGGACAGCACGAACCAGCGCGCGGTATCGGCGCCAAAGGCCGAGATAATGTGCAGCGGGTCGACCACGTTGTTCTTGGATTTCGACATCTTGGCCGAGGGAATCACCTCAACCTCGGCGCCGGTCTCCTTGAGGAAGGCCTTGCCGTCGCGCAGCTCGACTTCCTCGGGGTAGTGATAGACCGGGCGGCCATTGTCGCCTTTGGTCTGGTAGATCGCGTGGGTCACCATGCCCTGGGTAAAGAGCGCGTCGAACGGTTCTTTCGACTTCTCCGGCAGGTGGCCGCAGATGTGCATCGCGCGGGCGAAGAAGCGCGAATACAGCAGGTGAAGAATCGCGTGTTCGATGCCACCGATATACTGGTCGACGTTCATCCAGTAATCGGCCTCTTTCATCACCGTGGGCGTTTCGGCGCGCGGCGCGGTGAAGCGGGCGAAATACCAGGACGAATCGACGAAGGTATCCATCGTGTCGGTTTCGCGCTGGGCAGGCTTACCGCATTTCGGGCAGGCACAGTCGCGCCAGCTGGGGTGGCGGTCCAGCGGGTTGCCCGGCACCGAGAAATCGATGGCTTTGCCGTCTTCGTCATAGGGCAGGGCGATCGGCAGGTTTTCCTTCTTCTCCGGCACCACGCCGCAGGCGTCGCAATGGACCACGGGAATCGGGCAACCCCAATAGCGCTGGCGGCTGAGACCCCAGTCGCGCAGGCGGAATTTGGTGACGCCTTCGCCCCAGCCTTCGGATTCGGCCTTGTCGATGGTGGCGTTGATCGCCTCTTCACCGGTGGCCACGTCCAGCCCTGCGAAGTGGTTGATCCATTTTACCTTTTCGGTCTTCGGCGGCACAAATGCCTCGTTTTCGACCGGCTTGGGATCGTCCAGCGCCAGGAAGGTGTCGGTGACCGGCAGGTCGTATTTGCGGCAGAAATCGAGGTCACGCTGATCATGCGCCGGGCAAGCAAAGATCGCGCCGGTGCCGTAATCCATCAGGATGAAGTTGGCGATCCAGACCGGCAGTTCCCATTCCGGGTTCAGCGGGTGTTTCACACGGATGCCGGTGTCGCGGCCCAGTTTCGGCGCGGTCTCGATGGCCTCGGCGGTGGTGCCGCCCTTGCGGCATTCGGCCAGGAATTCCGCCAGTTCGGGGCTTTCGGCCTCCAGCTGTTTGGCAATCGGATGGTCGGGCGAGATCCCCACGAAGGAGGCGCCCATCAGCGTGTCGGGGCGTGTGGTATAAACCTCGATCGGTTCACCACCGTCGGCGCGCTCAAAGGAGAACTGCAGGCCGCGCGATTTGCCGATCCAGTTTTCCTGCATCAGGCGCACCTTGGCGGGCCAGTTGTCCAGACCATCAAGGGCGTCCAGCAGTTCCTCGGAATAGTCGGAGATCTTGAAGAACCATTGCGTCAGTTCGCGCCGTTCCACCAGCGCGCCGGAACGCCAACCACGACCGTTTTCAACCTGTTCGTTGGCCAGAACGGTCATGTCGACTGGGTCCCAGTTCACCACGGCGTTCTTGCGGTAAACGAGATCCTTTTCCAGGAAATCCAGGAACAGCGCCTGCTGCTGGCCGTAATATTCCTCGTCACAGGTGGCGAACATCCGCGACCAGTCGAGCGACAGGCCCAGCGGCTGCATCTGTTCGACCATGGTGTCAATATTGGCGTAGGTCCAGTCCTTGGGGTGCCCGCCCGAGGCCATGGCGGCGTTTTCCGCAGGCATGCCAAAGGCATCGAACCCCATCGGGTGCAGTACGTTGTGGCCGGTCGCAATCTTGTAGCGCGCGATCACGTCGCCCATGGTGTAGTTGCGCACATGCCCCATGTGCAGCTTCCCCGACGGATAGGGGAACATCTCCAGCACGTAATACTTCGGCTTGTCTGCCGTCCGTTTGGCCTGGAAGATTCCGGCCTTTTCCCAGGCCTCCTGCCATTTTGCTTCGATCTCGGAGGCAGAGTAACGCGACATGGATGCGGTCCTTTAGAATGAAAACGCCGGGCTGCAGGGCCCGGCGCTGGTGATACTGATGTTTTGCACGTCTTTCCAGAGGGCAGCGTGTTAGAACTTTTTGTCTGCGATCCGCAGCTGGCGCGCCCGCGCGAGAATCGCGTCCTCAACGGCGCGCACGGTGCCCGCGCTGACCGATCCGCCCCGGCTTTGCAGCGAGACATTGAGCGAGCGCGCGTCCAGCGCCGGGTCGCGCACGTGCACCGTGGCGCGATATGCCCGGCCGCCGCCCGGCGGCGTGCCGTAGCCGGTGACGATCACGCCGGTGAACGGGTCCACCGTCTGCACCGGCAGGAAGTTCAGCACATCCAGCGTCGCCGCCCAGATGTAACGGTTCACATTCACCGTCTGATCGCCGGTGCCCGACCCGAACACGTCCCAGATGGAGGATTTGGAGTAGTTGGTCACTGCCGAATCCGAGCCCAGGTTCGCACCCCCGTCGGCATGTGGCGTCCCGACAGTCACCCGATTGAACAGGCCGCCACCGCCACCTTGCCTGCGCGCCCCACAAGCGGCCACGGCGGTGGCCAGCACGAGAATCAGCGTCAACTTTAGGGTCCGGTGCAGGGTCATTGTTTCGTTCCGAAGCGGCGGTTTCCAACCATCCTACCCAAGCCCTCGCGGGGGGGCAAGGGCCTTGTCATTTCCGGCCTTTTGCCCGCCTATCATATTGAATCCGCCCACAATGCGCATATTTCCCGCAGTCCGTTGGGTTTTCGACAAAATTCGAGTCGCCCTCCGACACATGGCAAGACTGTGGCAAAGCTGCACCATACGCCGCGACTTTGCCACAATGCCGGGGCCAAGCCTTGCAAAACACCCGGCGAAGGAGTGAAACGCTCCTCATACCCACACCGGATTCTCTGGTATGGGCGTATGATTTTTAAAACGAGGGAAAAACTATGAAAAAAGTTCTCTTCGCAACGACGGCGCTGATTGCTACTGCCAGCATGGCCGCCGCCGAAGTGCGGATCAGCGGCTACGGTCGTTTCGGTCTGGGCTACACCAGCGGCAGCGACGCGCGCACCGCCGGCGGCGTCCAGGTCACTGGTGGATATCCGAACAACGGCAACGAACAGGCAATCAACGGTGCGTCCAAGAGCCAAATCATCAGCCGTATGCGTCTGCAGTTCGACATGTCGACGGAAACCGACGGCGGCGTGACCCTTGGTGGTCGTATCCGCACCGAGTCCGATACCGGACAAAGCAGCGCATCGCAGACCGTGCTCTGGAGCGCCCCGCGCTTCTACGCCACCGTTGGCGGGTTCACCCTGGGTGTCGGCAACATCATCGGCGCTTTCGAAGGTGTTCCGGGTGCCTATCTCGAGACACGCTCCGCCGGTAACGGTCTTGACGGCATGCAGTTCGTTTCCCACGTCGGCAACGTGAACAACGAATACTTCAACTGGGATTACTTTGACTCCGACGGCGTCGGCTTCAATGGCGTCGAAGCTCTGTATTCGGCTGGCGCATTCAGCGCGCATGTGTCCTACAGCGTCGACGATGGCTCCGCCGCCTTTACGTCCCTGCCGAACCCGGCACCTGTGACCACCGGCGCTCTCACGGCGGTGAACCGCAAGCGCTCCGCGGTGAACCTTGCCTACACCTTCAGTGACTGGACAGCTGCGGTCGGCTTCCAGGATTCGAACTACCGTTTCGAAGACAAGGCGTTTGTCTCCATCGCAGGTCAGCTGGGTCAGTTCGGCGTTCGTCTGGCTTATGCTGACAACGACGGCATCGACAAGTTCGGTCTCTATGGCAACATGGACATCGGCGCGGCTTCCAACATCGTGCTTTGGGTGACCAGCGAAGACGCGGTTTCCGCCACTGACGTTGCCAACGGTCGTAACGACAACCGCGATGCGATTGCCACTTCGAACCAGCAGGAAGGTACCTCCTACGGTATCAACTATTCGTATGACCTCGGTGGCGGCGCTTCCTTCGAAGCCGGTGCCCAGCGGTCTTCGTATGGCAACACTCAGGTTCAGGCCGGCGCTGTATTCAGCTTCTAAGCTGAACCACAGCACGCTGAACGCGTGAACTTGGGCGGGTCTTCGGACCCGCCCTTTACTTTTGCGCGGCAGTTGTGTTTGGTGAACCCGAACGCAACTGTACGGGGCACACTATGCCGCTGGACGACATTCTGGCCCGCGTCGCGGCCGCCGAAACCAGGGCCGGGCGGGACAACGGGTCTGTCACCCTGATCGCGGTCTCCAAGATGCAGCCCGACGAAAGGGTGCGCGCGATGCTGGAGCAGGGCCATCGCGTTTTCGGTGAAAACCGGGTGCAGGAGGCGGCCGGGAAATGGCCGGGCTTCCGCGCCGAATTCGACGGGGTCGAATTGCACCTCATCGGCCCGCTGCAGACCAACAAGGCCCGCCAGGCCATGGCCCTGGCGGATGTCATTCATACGCTGGACCGGCCCCGCCTGGCGACTGCGCTGGCCCGGCTGGCCCAGGAAACCGGCGCCTGCCCGGATCTGTTCGTGCAGGTCAATACCGGCGCCGAGGAACAAAAGGCCGGGGTTCTGCCCGAAAACGCGGATCAGTTTGTCGCCGACTGCCGGGCGCTGGATTTGCCAATCAAGGGCCTCATGTGCATTCCGCCTGTGGAAGAAGAGCCCAGTTTGCATTTTGCGCTCTTGGCCAAGATAGCCGCGCGCAATGGGCTGCAGGGCCTGTCGATGGGTATGAGCAGCGACTTTGAACAGGCGATTGCCTTTGGCGCTACCCACGTCCGGGTTGGGTCAGCCATCTTTGGCGCGCGTGGCTACTAAAGCGTCATGCGAAAGACCTGAATCACATAACGCTGCCTGAAATCAAAGATTGGGGCGCGTTACGTGATACCTGATGTTTCAAGTATTTCGTCAGACGCTATAGAAGATTTTGAGAAGATTTTGCGCGCGGGCTAGCCCTTGTGCCGCTGTATTGTACGAGGGGCCAGCCCCTCGTGCTGCCGGTTTAATACGAGGGGCCAGCCCCTCGTGCTCCCCGGGATATTTCTGGAAAAACGAAGGGGGGCGGCGGTTTGTGGCAGTCGATTTGATCTGAGCCTAGCGGCCGTGCGCCAGGCCTGCGGGTATGATCAGGCGTGCGCCAGGGCGGATATGCCGGGCCAGCCAGCCAAGGTTGGGGCGTGAGAATGCCAGGCAGCCTTCGGTTGGGTAGCCCGGGCGGCGCCATTGATGCAGGAAGATGGCCGAGCCGCCTTTGGGGGTGGCTCTGGGCCAGTTCCAATCGGTGATCAGCACCAGATCATAAAGCGGATCGGCGCGGCGCAGGCGCTCGTGACTGTAGCTATGCGGCGTGCGGACCATCAGGTTGTAGTCAGGATCTTTCACATCGTCTGACCATAGGTCGCTGGGTCCGATCGGCACCGCCCAATCCGTGGGGGGAAGCATACGGTCCGGACGGTAGAGCATCCCGGCGATGCGATGTACGCCCACGGGTGTAGCGCCGTCGCCTTCGCGCTTGCTCAGCGTCAGCCCGCCCTTGCCGATGGCGCAGGGCAGGAGGCGCCCCATGAAACGCAGACCGCGCGGGGTCAGGACCAGATCCCGGGGAGACAGCGCGGGGGGCATCACAGCAGATGTCCGGATTTGGCCGCCTTGGTCGCGAGGTAGCCTGCGTTATGGGCGTTTTCGCCAACCTTCAGCGGCACCCGCTCGGCCACCGCGATGCCGGTCTTTTCCATCATGGCGATCTTGTTGGGGTTGTTTGTCATCAGCCGCACGGAACTGAAACCCATCTCTTTCAGAATCGCAGCGCCTAGGCGGAAATCGCGCTCGTCATCTTCGAACCCCAGCCGGTGGTTTGCCTCGACAGTGTCAAAGCCCTGGTCCTGCAGGCTGTAGGCGCGCATCTTATTGGCAAGGCCAATGCCGCGCCCTTCCTGGTTGAGGTAGAGCAGCACGCCTGCGCCCTCGTCTCCCATCTGCGCCAGTGCCCCGCGCAGCTGTGGCCCGCAATCGCATTTCAGCGAGCCCAGAACATCGCCGGTGAAACAGGCCGAATGCAGCCGCGCCAGCACGGGCTTGCTGCGGTCGGGGCGGCCGATTTCGACCGCATAATGTTCCTCGGCGCCGTCTTCGGGGCGGAAGATGTGTAACCGGCCCGCCTCGGCAGCGACCATCGGCAGGCGGGCGGCGGCCACCGGATGCAGGGGTGAGCTTTGGCTGAGCAGCGGTCCGGCAGCAGCCCGGGCGATTCGGGTCAACCCGTGCTCGGATGCGAATTGGGGGGCCGTGTTGACGGGCACCAGTAGCGCCGCAGGCAGCAGCCGCGCTGATTTCACCAGGGCAATCGCCAGACGGTGCAGATCGGCGGATCCGTCGCGCAGGCTGGTGAGCGGGCCTTTCATCGGCGTATTGAGATCATCGGCGGGATCGGCCAGCGCCTGTATCCACTGCAAGGAGGCCTGAGCGGGGACTTGGATGCGCGCGAGATCCTCATCATAGGCGCGCGCCTTCAGGGTTTCGGCGCGCCGGGCGGTCAGCGCCAGCGACACCGGGCCAAGGGCCAGAAGCTCCGTTAGCCGCTCGGGCGTCAGGCTTTCGACGGCAATCGCCAGCGCCGCGCTGTCGCCACCCTCCAGCACCACGGGCAGGCCCATGCGCAAATCGACCCGTGCGCGGGCCAGCAATTCAATCATGGTGGGCATCAGGCTCATGCGACCATCCGGAAGTTCGTGACATTATAACAGCCCTTACCTAGGCCCAAATGCAACGGAAGTGAAACAATTCCTGTCTGACGGACACGAGGGCGTGAAACTTCTGCAGCATACCTTGTCGTTGGGGGATGCTGACCGCATCTGTCTGCACACGAACTGGAGGACACCGCCATGGCGCAACTGAAGAAGATTTTGCTGGTAGACGATGACGACGATCTGCGCGAGGCGCTGAGCGAGCAGCTGATCATGACCGAGGACTTTGATGTCTTCGAAGCAGAGAACGGTCAGGCCGCCATGGAGCGGGCCAAGGAAGCGCTCTATGATCTGGTGATCCTCGACGTGGGGCTGCCCGATACAGATGGTCGCGAGCTGTGCCGCCTGCTGCGCAAACAGGGCGTCAAGGCACCGATTCTGATGCTCACCGGCCATGACAGCGACGCCGATACCATTCTCGGCCTTGACGCGGGCGCCAATGACTATGTGACCAAGCCGTTTAAATTCCCGGTGCTGCTGGCTCGGATCCGCGCCCAGCTGCGCACCCATGAACAGTCCGAAGACGCCGTCTTTGCGTTGGGTCCCTATACCTTCAAACCGGCGATGAAGCTGATGGAGACAGAGGACAACCGCAAGATCCGCCTGACCGAGAAGGAAACCAACATCCTGAAGTTCCTCTACCGGTCGAACGACGGTGTGGTGGCGCGCGATGTGCTGCTGCACGAGGTCTGGGGCTACAATGCCGGCGTGACCACCCATACGCTGGAAACCCATATCTATCGCCTGCGCCAGAAGATCGAACCCGATCCCTCCAATGCCCGTATTCTGGTAACGGAATCCGGTGGCTACCGCCTGTCGACCTGACCGGATTGTGACAGTTCGGGGCTTGAAACCTGCGGGGAAAAGCTGTTGACGCAGATCAAAGATCTGTCTGTCAGTCATCTTTACCCTGATCCCATCCCGCGCATATCCGGGTCATGATATGCACCTCCCTGTTGGACTGGGCCGGGCCTTGTGCCCGGCCTTTTTTTGTCTGCGGACCGGCTGAGTCCAGATGTCGCGGATAGACAAAAATTAGTGACGGATTCCACAAGGTGTGCAAAGATTCACTGCGTGGGATACGCCGGAGTTCACCCATGTCGGAGCGCAACAAGCGGCTTTGGCGGTTTTTAGTACGGTTGTCCAAATGGATGACAGCCTATTAGACTAGAAGCAACTTGGGTCCGGGGCCCACGCGCCCTAAAATCGATATCCGTAGTGTGAGAAGATCAACTTTTGATCGTCGGTTAGGTGAGCCTTCCATGGCGGAGAAGGTTGCAAGACCAAACCATAGTCGGCAATCACTCCTGCTTCTCGACCCATCCGGGGTTCAAGAGCTTTAGCCGGCTCGACAGCCCATTTCGGGCCTAAGGCATCTGCAGCTTGATAGACCGCACTTGCGACCACATCTGCGAGTTGCAATCCAGCGACGCTGTAGTGTGGGACATACTCGACCAAACCGAAACGAAGCACTTGGTGCGCAATTTCGCGTTTGCTTAGGAAAGTAGAGCCTCCAGCCGACTGCGCCTTCAGTAGTTCCCAATACGCCTTTGTCTGGCCGTATGAGTGACCTCCACGTGCACTAAAATTACCTTCAAGTATCGCGGGCTGCCGAAGCGTTTGATGCTATCTCGAAGGCAGAAATCCGTCACTCGCTCCATGAGTATTCTAACGCAGTAATTGTAATACCACTGCTTACCGCCACGTCTCGCTGCGCGAGTGTTGTTGTGCCCGCGCATGTTTTTCTTGTTCGATACGACTGCAAAAAACCTGCATGGGTAATCCGCTAATAGTTCACAAGCTCGTCTCCTTTTCGTTGGAGATAGGTCTCTGTAATGCAACGCAGGTCCTTGGACCGCATTGATTTCGGTGCGGACGCTTTTGACCCACTCCACTGTTTTAGTTTCATATTCGGTACGGATTAGCATGCCGCCGATGCACAACCATTCACTGCCGCCGTTTTCATCGATGGGCTTTACGCGCTTGAGGCCGTCATCTCCGGCCTCATCAATATACAGCACATATTCATACGGTTCCGACAAACTGCTCATGACATATGGAAACAACTGACGCTAACCAGAGTCAACTGGGTCAGAAACCCAATGCTGATTGATGACGGCTCATGGATGTGATTTCGCCTCTGGTATCCGGTGGGCCGGGAGGGCAAGAATGGCGCCGAGCCGCTGCCATGACCCGCTGTTACGAAAGAGACGCGCAATGCCCTTTACCCTTGCCACCTGGAACATCAACTCTGTCCGCCTGCGCGAGCCGATCGTGCTGAAGCTGCTGCAGGAAGAGGCGCCCGATGTCCTGTGCCTGCAAGAGTGCAAGAGCCCGGTCGACAAGATCCCGATGGAGGGCTTTGCCGCGCTTGGCTATACCCACATGATCGCGCGAGGGCAGAAGGGGTACAACGGCGTCGCCATCCTGTCGCGGATGCCCATCACCGAGGTCGGCAGCATGGATTTTGCCGATCTGGGCCATGCCCGCCATATTGCAGGTCAGTTGGACAATGGCGTCACTATCCACAACTTTTACGTCCCGGCCGGCGGCGACAAACCCGACCGCGAGATCAACGAGAAATTCGGTCAGAAGCTCGACTACCTCACTGGCATGCGGGATTGGTTCCACGGCGAAAAGCCACAGAAATCGATTCTGGTCGGCGACCTCAACATCGCTCCGCGCGAAGACGATGTCTGGGACCACAAGAAATTGCTGAAGATCGTCAGCCACACCCCGGTCGAGGTCGAGCACCTCGCCGAGACGCAGGATGCAGGCGACTGGGTCGATATCACCCGGCAGGACATTCCCGATGGGCGACTCTACAGTTGGTGGTCTTACCGGGCAAAGGACTGGGATGCAGCGGATAAGGGACGGCGTCTGGATCATGTCTGGGCGACGGGCGACATTTCCAGCGCAGGTCACTCTAGCCGCGTTCTGCGGGACGCCCGTGGTTGGGAAAAACCCAGCGATCACGCACCGGTCTTTGCCACCTTCGACCTCTAGGCAGAGGGCGGGGGTGCTCCCGCCTGCTTTGGAGCAATCGTTGATTGCCCCGCCGCAGTTGGGCCGTGCGCCGTGCTGACGCACGGCGCGGTGCCGCGTTCAGACGTCACCGTCGTGGAGAAACAGCAGCGCGGTAACGCGCTGCCCGGCCCAAGGCCGCATGAAGGCGCCCCATGGGGCGTCTGCGGGCGCGGGAGGGCATGCCATCAGTGCAGCCATTTTGCATATTCCGAGCGTTGCGCCTGCATGTCCTGATACAGCCAGACCATCCTGTCAAAGAACCAGAGTTTTCCGCCGACCATCAGGCTGAGACCGAACAGTGTCAGACCTGGGTCCAGCTGCCACACCCCGTAAACCCACGGAACAACGCCCACCCCGGAGATCAGGGTCAGGATCCTGGCCCATTGCGCGTGATGCGGTGGGATCGGCACCTTGGCACGGTTCAGAAAGACCCGTTCGCCGAAGGTGCCCCGCGCCGCCCAGTTGCCGGTTGTGGCTGGCGGGCCAAAGGCGCGCGGGTTCCACCATGTCCAGATCAGTACCAGAGCAACCGGCGCCAAAGCGCCCCACCCGAGCCAGAGATGAGACCAGATCGCGAGGGTCATAAGCGGGAGAATCGACACCTGGCTATAAACGCTCAGCGGGTTTGCGTGACGGGCCCAGGCCGCGTCATCCATAGCCATCAGGCGCTCGGACAGGGCAAAGATGTCAATGCGCGGAACCGGCACGCGGCAACTCCTCTCTTGGTTTCTTGGCCTTGGGATTCCATATAGGGGGCAAGTTCCAAACGGAGAACAAGAGCATGATGGATATTCTCGGAGGCGCGGGCGCGCCCACGCCCGCAGGTGATCTGATCAAGGACGTCACGGAAGCGACCTTTATGCAGGACGTGGTCGAGGCCTCGATGCAGGCGCCGGTGATCGTCGATTTCTGGGCGCCCTGGTGTGGCCCTTGCAAGACATTGGGTCCGGCGCTGGAGGCGGCTGTCACGCGCGCCAATGGCGCGGTCACCATGGCCAAGATCGATGTGGACCAGAACCAGCGCCTGGCGCAGGCGCTGGCGCAGCAGGGGCTGCCGCTGCAATCAATCCCCACAGTGGTGGCCTTTGTGCAGGGCCGCCCGATCGACATGTTCCAGGGCGCGCTGCCGCCAAGCGAGATCGACGCCTTCCTGAAAAAGGTGATTGAGGCCGCAGGCGGGGAAGCAGGCGATGGCCTTGGTGAGGCGCTGGAGGCGGCTGAGGAAATGCTCGCCGAAGGCGCAGCGGCCGATGCGGCGCAGACCTTTGCCGCGGTTCTGGGCGAGGATGACAAGAACGCCGCCGCCTATGGTGGTCTGGCGCGGGCACATATCGCGATGGAAGATCTGGATCAGGCCGAGGCAATCCTGAACGGCGCGCCTGCCGAGATTTCCGACGCGCCCGAGATCGAAGCGGCTCGGGCCCAGATCGAGCTGGCCCGTCAGGCGCAGAATGCCGGTCCGGTAGCCGATCTGCGCGCCAAGGTCGAAGCCGACCCGGCCGACCATGCAGCGCGTTTCGATCTGGCGCAGGCTCTGCATGCGGCTGGTGATGCCGAGGCGGCGGTGACCGAACTTCTGGAGCTGTTCCGCCGTGATCGCGAATGGAACGACGGCGCGGCCAAGGCGCAGCTCTTCACCATCTTCGAGGCGTTGCCTGCCAACGATCCGGTTGTTCTGAACGGGCGCCGCAAGCTGAGCTCGATGATATTTGCCTAAAGGAACCTGCGCGCTAGACTGAAGGCTATGTTTAAGCCTGCAGATCTGCCTGACACGATTCCCGTGTTTCCCTTGCCCGGGGCGCTATTGCTGCCCCGGTCAAAGCTGCCCCTTCATATCTTCGAACCGCGTTATCTTCAGATGCTGGAAGACACGCTGAAGACGCGCACGCGGCTGATCGGCATGGTACAGCCCTGTCCGCTGCGCAGCGGTGATGCCGAGGGGCTGCATGCTATCGGCTGTGCCGGGCGCATATCGCAATTTTCCGAAACCGATGACGGGCGCTATCTGATCACCCTCTCCGGGATATCCCGGTTCCGGGTGGTGCAAGAATGCGATGGCTTCACGCCCTACCGCCGCTGCGAGGTGAACTGGAGCGGCTTTGAGGGTGATCTGGGCCGGAGCGAACCGGATTGCGGGTTCGAACGGGGGGACCTGCTGGAGCTGTTGGAACGCTTTTTCGCGGCACGCGGCCTGTCGACGGATTGGGAATCGTTGCAGGAGGCCGATGACGAGCTGTTGATCAATTCCCTGTCGATGCTGCTGGATTTCGACCCCGAGGACAAACAGGCCTTGCTAGAGGCGCCCTGCCTTGCCACAAGGCGCGAAACCCTTGTCACCCTGATCGAATTCGCTTTGCGAAGCGGTTCAAGTGAGGACCCACTGCAATGAGTGAAGAACACACCGCCGCGCCCGCCTTTGACCGTCGCATGCTGGAGGCGCTGGTCTGCCCGGTGACCAATGCAGTTCTGGAATACGACGCCGCGGCGCAGGAGCTGATTTCCAAACCTGCCAATCTGGCCTTCCCGATCCGCAATGGGATCCCGGTGATGCTGGTGGACGAGGCCCGCCCGCTGGAGTGAGGATGGTTTGACCGAACTTGGTTGGGCGCAAAGGAGCTCTGTTTCCATACGCGCTGCATGTGCTGCTCTCATTGCTGCCGGCTTTCTTCAGCTGATTGATGCGAGGATATCGGGTTCATCGATAGGGATGTTTTCGACTCTCGCCCTGATGGTGTGGGCTGTTCCTTTGGTTCCGTTGATTGCGATACTGACAGAGCGTTTGCGAAAAACCCCTGTATCGCCGGTGCTGGCAAAGTCAGTTTCAATCGCCGTTCTTTTGTCTGGATTGCTGTTGACGCTGATCGTCGCGGGATTCGCTTCGCCAAAATCGGGCCTTATGGTGATGTTCAATGGAGGTGCGCTGTCGCTTGGAGCGGCGGCAAGCCTGCTGTTCCTCGGGGGCAAGGGGCTGGGGCCGTTTGCAGCACGCGCTGCCTTGTCGGGAATGGCCGTCGCCTCAGTGGCTGCACTCTGGTCGATCCTGTCGGCTGTCATGGTGGTTGGTCACGCAAACAGACTTGCTGCGGGAGCGCCATTCTGCATTGCGCATCATGGCCCTTCATCACAGGTTCAGTCGATCTGGGATCTGAGGGGATTTTCTTTTTTCACAATTGATTCAGGGTACAAATTAAACTCCGGTTGGTATTTCCACGGGGTCATGATCGTCGATAAGGACGATGGGCGTCAGTATTTCAACTGGTCGCCACGACGTATGCAGTTTGATAGGATCGAACACCCCGGGCGGTTTATCGCGCCTTTGCATAATGTCTGTGAGCCGTCGTTGGAGTTCTGGTCCGAACTCTAACGAAAGCGGAGGGCTCCCGCGTCCGGCCTGTCCTTTGGCTTTGCCAAAACAAAGGCGCGGCCTTGGGTCCGGCGCCGCGCTGTCGCGCGGCGCGGTTGCGCCCTGATCAGGTGGAGTGGCTCAGATCGGCTTGCCTTGCAACAGTCGCGGCAGATCGCCGGTTAGCCCGGCGGCCTCGCGCATGAAGCCGCGGCGCAGGCCCGGGACGGCGCCCGCCAGACCCATGCCGATATCGCGACCAAGCCGCAGCAGCGGATTGTCGTTCGAGAACAGCTTGTTGAAGGTATCCGTCGCCAGCGCCAGCGTCGCGGTGTCAAAGCGGCGCCACTGCTGATAGCGGTCCAGCACCAGCGATGATCCGATATCCTCGCCGCGCCGAGTGGCCTCGGTCAGCACCTCGGCGAGGGCGCCGACATCGCGCAGCCCGGCGTTGAGACCCTGGCCAGCAATTGGATGCATGCCGTGGGCCGCATCGCCGATCAGCGCCATACGGTCCCCGATAAAACTGTTGGCGAGCGTCAGGTTCAGCGGATAGGTAAAGCGCTTACCCGCAAGAGAAATCTCACCCAGGAAATCGCCAAACCGGGGTTTCAGTGCGGCGATGTAATCGGCGTCGTTCAGGCCCTGAATGGCTTCAGCGGTCTCGGTCTTTTCACTCCAGACGATGGAGGAGCGGTTGCCGGGCAGGGGCAGGATGGCCAGCGGCCCCGCTGGCATGAAGAACTGATGCGCGATGCCGTGGTGGGGTTTTTCGTGGTCGATGGCGCAGACCAGCGCGGTCTGGCCGTAGTCCCAGCCGGTGCGTTTGATCCCGGCGCGGGCGGCGGTGCCGCTTTTGCGTCCGTCCGAGCCGACCAGCATGCGACCGCGCAGCTCGGCGCCATCATCCAGCGTCAGGGTGACGCCGCTCTGATCCGGTGCCTGCGCCACCACGCGGCGGCCATTCACCGTGGTGATCCGGGGCGCGTCCTCCATCGCCTGCTGAAAGGCGCGGCGCAGAAAGCGATCCTCGACCATATAGCCCATCGGCCCGTCTTCGATCTCGGTATGGTCGAAATGGATGAAGAACGGCGCGGGCCCCTCTCCGGCGTGTCCGTCGGAGGCCTTGATCTCCAGCATCGGCTGCGCTTTGTCCGCGACGTGTTGCCAAACGCCGATCCGGTCGAGCAGACGTTTGGAGGCCAGCGCCAGCGCATAGCCGCGCCCGTCGAAGCCTTCGTCCTTCAGGGCGACCTTGGGCAGCGCATCAATGACGGTGACGCTGTGGCCAGTCTGGGCCAGGGCCAGGGCCAGGGCAGGGCCGTTCAGCCCGCCGCCGACAATCAGGATATCGGAGCTGTTCTTCATGCCCTGCAATATGCGCCTTGCATTCGGAATGTCCATCGCATTGTCCGGTCTTGCAGGTGCGCGGGATTGTCCCTCAGCGCTGCTGCCGTTACCGTCCCCGGCAAAACATATGGAACACGCGACGGGAGACTTTGCGGATGCAGGACTGGCTGAAGATGACGGCTGCGGATCTGGGGCGCGGCATTGGGGCAGGGGAGATCGATCCTGTTGCGCTGACCAAATGCTATCTGGAGGCCATTGACGCGCATCCGCTGCGCGACCGGATCTATACCGTGGTTACGCATGAGCGCGCCCTGGCCGAAGCGGAAGCCGCGGCCGAGCGGGCGCGGATGGATTTGCGGCGCTCGCCGCTGGATGGGGTGCCGATCAGCTGGAAAGACCTGTTCGACAGTGCCGGAACCGGTACCGAGGCGGGATCGGACCTGCTCAAAGGCCGGGTGCCGGATCAGGACGCACGGGTTCTGGCCAATGCCACCGCCATGGGCACCGTCTGCCTGGGCAAAACTCACATGAGCGAGCTGGCCTTCTCTGGGCTGGGACTGAACCCGGTTAAGGAAACCCCGCCCTGCGTCAATGATGAGGGCGCGGCGCCGGGGGGATCGTCCTCTGGCGCGGCGGCTTCGGTGGCCTTTGGTCTGGCGGCCTGCGGTATTGGCTCGGACACCGGCGGTTCGGTGCGCATCCCTTCGGCCTGGAACAACCTTGTGGGGCTTAAGACCACGGCAGGTCGGATCAGCCTAGAGGGCGTGGTGCCACTGTGCCTGAAGTTCGACACTGTCGGTCCGCTGGCGCGTTCGGTCGAAGATGCGGGCCTGATGCTGGGGCTGCTGGAGGGCACCAAGGGGCCGGACCTGCGCAACCCAGCGTCGCTGCAGGGGCGCCGCTTTGCCGATCTGCGCACCGTGGCGCGCGATGATCTGGAGCCTGAGGTTGCCGCTGCCCATGTGGAGTGTCTGGGCAAGCTGAAGGCGGCCGGCGCTGAGATCGTACCGCTGGAGGTGCCGGAGCTGCAGGACGCCATGGATCTGAGCGGAATTCTTTATACGACAGAGGCTTATGGTCTGTGGAAGGATGTGATCGAGGCGAGCCCGGATCTGATGTTTGCCGAAATCCTGGAGCGGTTCCGCGCTGGCGGTCAGCACAGTGGTCCCGATTATGTGGCAGCCTGGGCCAAGCTGGAACAATGCCGGATGGTCTGGGATCAGGCGGTGGCGGGCTTTGACGCGGTGCTGACGCCCTCCTGCCCGATTCTGCCGCCGAACATGGCACAACTGCAAAGCGATCATGACTATTACGTCCGGGCCAATCTTCTGACCCTGCGCAATACCCGGATCGGCAACCTGATGGGGCTTTGCGCGCTGTCCTTGCCCACGAGTAAACCCAGCTGCGGCTTGCAGCTATTGGGGCAACCGGATTGCGAAGAGGCACTGTTGCGGATCGGGGCCAGCGTCGAGGCGGCGCTGTGTTGATCTGACGGCTATCGCACGTTGTTGCAAAAGCACAACTGGACCGTGGGTGCCCTATGCGGCTGGACGCAGGCGCCCACGCTCTGTACCTTATCTGCAAACGGGGCACGAATGATCCCGAAACTGAGGCAATTGTGATGAACTTCCCAGAGCGGTTTTCGAACCTGCCGCCCTATGCGTTTCCGCGTCTGCGGGCGCTGCTTGACCACCATACGCCCGGCGGGGATGTGGTGCATATGACCATTGGTGAGCCGAAACACACCTTTCCCGCCTGGGTCACGGATGTGATCGCGGAGAACGCGGCCGGGTTTAACAATTACCCGCCAAACGAAGGCTCCGAGGAACTGCGCGGCGCAATGTCTGACTGGATCGCGCGCCGCTATGGCGTGAAGATGGATGCGGACCGGCAGGTGATGGCGCTGAACGGCACCCGCGA
This sequence comes from Phaeobacter sp. CAU 1743, assembly GCF_039839315.1. NCBI lineage: Bacteria > Pseudomonadati > Pseudomonadota > Alphaproteobacteria > Rhodobacterales > Roseobacteraceae > Phaeobacter > Phaeobacter sp. CAU 1743. Next base: position 60,673 of record NZ_JBDOQR010000002.1, read on the forward strand.
AGGGCTCTACAATGCGGCGATGGCCCTGTGCCCGGAAACCAAGAACGGCGCCCGTCCAGCGGTGTTGATCCCGAATCCGTTTTATCAGGTTTACATGGTGGCGACGATTTCCGTCGGGGCCGAGCCGGTGTTTGTGCCTGCCACGGCCGAAACCGGCCATCTGCCCGATTACGCCAGCCTGCCGACCGAGGTGCTGGACCGCACAGCGGTGGCCTATATCTGCTCGCCTGCCAACCCGCAGGGCGCAGTGGCCACGCGCGAATACTGGGCCGATCTGATCCGGCTGGCGGAAAAGCATGACTTCCGCATTTTCGCCGACGAATGCTACTCCGAAATCTATCGCGACAGCCCGCCCGTAGGCGCGCTGACCGTGGCGCAGGAACTGGGCGCGGATCCTGAACGGGTGGTGCTGTTCAATTCTCTGTCGAAACGTTCGAACCTGCCCGGGCTGCGTGCTGGTCTGATCGCGGGCGGCCCTGAATGCATTGCGCGCCTCAAACAGTTGCGCGCCTATAGCGGCGCACCGATGCCCGGCCCGTTGCAGGCTGCGGCAGCACGTGTCTGGGCCGATGAGGCGCACGTAGAGGAAAACCGTGCGCTTTATCAGGAGAAATACCAGATCGCCGATCAGGTGTTTGACGGACTGGATGGCTATATGTCGCCCGAAGCGGGGTTCTTCCTGTGGCTACCGGTCAAGGACGGCGGCGAGGCGGCAGCGCTGAAGCTGTGGCAGGAAACCGGCGTGCGGGTGCTGCCAGGCGCCTATCTGGCGCAGGGCGCGCCGGGGCAGAACCCGGGCGAAGGATATATTCGCGTGGCGCTGGTCGCCCCGGCGGAGGCAACACAGACGGCGCTGACCACCCTGCGCAGCTGTCTGTACTGATACGACTGCCACGCGGCCCCGGCTGGGGGCGCGCGGCCAAAATCAATAGACCACCGGATGCCAAGATCCCGCGGCACAAGCGGGGCAGGCACCGAAAAATGGAACCGAGGTAGGCATGGCATTTCAAACCCGCAGCCGCGATCCGTTGCTTGACAGCAACATGCAGGCAGCCATTGAAAAGCGCGGTAAGGAACTGATCGGGATCGCCCTTCTGGGGCTGGGCCTGATGGCCGCCGCGATGATCGGCTCTTATACGCCGGATGATCCCAACTGGATGGTCTCCACCGATGCGCCGGTTCAGAACTGGATGGGCCGGATGGGGGCTTCTGTGGCGGCGCCGCTGTTCATGGTTGTCGGTTGGGGCGGCGTGGCCCTTGCGGTGACGCTGCTGGCCTGGGGTGTTCGCTTCCTGCTGCATCAGGGCGCCGAGCGGGTCATCGGGCGGATTGTCTTTGCACCGGTTCTGATCGCCGTGGGCTCGGTCTATGCAGCGACGCTGGTGCCGGGCGCAGAATGGCGCGCCACTCATAGTTTTGGCCTTGGAGGTCTGTTTGGCGATACCGTGATGGGGGCGCTTCTGACGCTGGTGCCGATCAGTTCGCATTTCGCGGTCAAGCTGATGTCGCTGCTGATGGCCATTGGCATGCTGGCGCTTGGCACGTTTGTCTGCGGCTTTTCGCGTGCGGAACTGCAGCGGGCCGGACGGTTCCTGCTGGTCGGTCTTATCCTGGCCTATGGCACGCTTGCCAGCCTTCTGGGTCGTGGCGCCTCCAGCGGTGTCCAGGCGGCGCTGTCCTATCGTGAAAAACGCGCTGCCGCCGCAGAACATGCAAGGGCCGCCGAGGATGATACGGCCTGGTTCGGACAGGAGGAGGAAGAGCCTCAGATGTTCGAAACCGATGTGACTGCGCCTCCGCCGATTGAGATCGCGGCGCCTGCCGCACCGACAAAAACCGGATTGTTCTCTCGGGTGCCCAATCTGATCCGCCGCGCTGATCCCGATTTGGCTAATGCGCCGATGCCGCAGCCCGAGTTGGTCGAGAGCGCACCGCAGATCAGTGATGAGGATCTGCCGGGTGATGACCGGATTTCGCAGAAGATCGCAAATGCCGTGCGTGTGCGTCGCGCTGCTGGGCAGCCGCCGGAACCCGATCCGAACCTGCCCCTGACCAAGGGCCGGGGTCGCCGCCCTGAGCCGCTGGTCTTCAATCCCGATCCCGCGCCCCATGCGGGGCTGCCGCCTGAACCACCACTGACCGCAGCGCATGCCCCTGCTGCTCCGGCAGAATTCAGTGCCGAGGCGCCTGCCGCCCCCGGGCTGTCGCAGGTTCCGCCCGCGCCGACCGTTGGGGCGCCTGCTGCAGAAACCGGATATGGCGCCGATCTGGAGCCCGATCGGGTCCCAGCCGAGGAGTTGCCGACCTACGCGCCTGCTGAAACCGCTGAGCCCGCGATCACGGCTCGCGCAGAGCAACCCGCCGAGGGCCTGACCATCCCGGTGGCAGAGCCGCGCAAGGTGGTTGTGGAGCAGCCCCAGCGCCGCGCGCCGGAGCCATCGACCCGCGCCAAGGCGGAAGCCCAGCCGCGGCTGGCCTTTGAAGAGAACGATACCAGTGATTTCGATCTGCCGCCGCTGTCGCTGTTGGCCAATCCTGCCGCGGTCGAGCGTCATCATCTGAGCGATGAGGCGCTGGAAGAGAACGCGCGGATGCTGGAATCGGTGCTCGATGACTATGGCGTCAAGGGTGAGATCGTCTCGGTCCGTCCCGGCCCCGTCGTCACCATGTACGAACTGGAACCGGCGCCGGGCCTGAAGGCCAGCCGGGTGATCGGTCTGGCGGATGATATCGCCCGCTCCATGTCGGCCCTGTCGGCGCGTGTTTCGACCGTGCCGGGCCGCTCGGTGATCGGCATCGAACTGCCCAATGAAAAACGGGAAATGGTCAGCTTCCGCGAAATCCTGTCGAGCCGCGATTATGGCGATGGCACCCAGAACCTGCCGCTGGCGCTGGGCAAGGATATCGGTGGCGACGCCATGGTGGCGGACCTTTCGAAGATGCCGCACCTATTGATCGCGGGTACCACCGGGTCCGGTAAATCGGTGGCGATCAACACCATGATCCTGTCGCTGCTGTACAAGCTGACACCGGATGAATGCCGCCTGATCATGATCGACCCCAAGATGCTGGAACTCTCTGTCTATGATGGCATTCCGCATCTTCTGTCGCCCGTTGTGACCGATCCGAAAAAGGCGGTCGTCGCCCTGAAATGGGTCGTGGGCGAGATGGAAGACCGCTATCGCAAGATGTCCAAGATGGGCGTGCGCAATATCGCAGGCTACAATGGTCGCGTGAAAGAGGCGCTGGCCAAGGGCGAGATGTTCTCTCGCACGGTGCAGACCGGGTTTGATGATGACACCGGCGAGCCGGTGTTCGAGACCGAGGAATTCGCACCCGAGGCGCTGCCCTATATCGTCGTCATCGTCGATGAGATGGCCGACCTGATGATGGTGGCGGGCAAGGAAATCGAAGCCTGCATCCAGCGTCTGGCGCAGATGGCGCGGGCTTCGGGTATCCATCTGATCATGGCCACGCAGCGTCCCTCGGTCGATGTGATCACGGGCACCATCAAGGCGAACTTCCCGACCCGGATTTCCTTCCAGGTGACCGGCAAGATCGACAGCCGTACCATCCTTGGCGAAATGGGCGCCGAGCAGCTGCTGGGTATGGGGGACATGCTTTACATGGCGGGCGGCGCCAAGATCACCCGCTGCCATGGCCCGTTTGTTTCGGACGAGGAAGTCGAAGAAGTCGTCACCCATCTGAAACAGTTCGGCCCGCCTGCCTATGTGGGCACGGTTCTGGATGGCCCGGATGACGAGAAGGCCGACGACATCGACGCGGTTCTGGGCCTCTCCACCGGCGGTAATACCAACGGCGAGGATGCGCTGTATGACTCCGCCGTGCAGATCGTGATCAAGGACCGCAAGTGCTCCACCTCTTACATCCAGCGCAAACTGGCGATCGGCTATAACAAGGCCGCGCGTCTGGTTGAGCAGATGGAGGACGAAGGGCTGGTGTCTCCGGCGAACCATGTTGGCAAACGGGAAATCCTGGTCCCCGAACAGTAGATCGGCGGATGGGTGCGCAGGGCCTCCCGCAGTAGCGGGTGGCTCTTCCTTTTCCACAGTCAGGGCTTATCTAAGGGTCATGAAACAGATTGCACTTGTCGCGGCGCTGATCCTGTGTGCCCCTGCTGCCTGGGCGGCAGAGAAGCTGAGCCTGTCGGAACTGTCGGCTTACCTGAACGCCCTGACCACGGCCGAGGCCAGTTTTACCCAGATCAACGATGATGGCACACTGTCCACGGGAAAGCTGTATATCCATCGGCCGGGCCGGATGCGGTTCGAATATGATGGCGACAACGGCGCCACCGTGGTGGCCGGGGCCGGGTCGGTGGTGATCCACGATCCGAAATCGAACCAGCCGCCGGAGACTTATCCGCTGAAGCGTACGCCTCTGTCGATCATCCTGGCCAAGACTGTTGATCTGGGGCAAGCCGATATGGTTGTGGGCCACCAGTTCGACGGAACAACAACGATCCTGCAGGCGCAGGACCCTGAAAACCCCGAATACGGCGGGCTGGAGCTGATGTTCACCGATGAGCCGGTGGAATTGCGCAAATGGGTCGTGCATGACAACGCCGGAGGCCGCACGACGGTTATCCTCGGCGCCTTGGAGACAGGTGGCAAGCTTTCCTCATTCCTCTTCAACTCTGGTGCAGGCAGCGGGTCCCGCTGACTCCTGTAGAGCCTGGCGTTGGCAGTCTGGAGGGGGCACTCATAGAGTCGAACGCTCCCGCCCCTGCAGGTGCCCGGGCTTTGCCCGATCCCCTTGGCAGCGTTGGGCCGGGCGCCACGCTGGGGCGTGGCGCGCGCGGTTATATCTGGGATCTAAGCGCAAAGCGGTAGCTAGCGGCGTGGGCCGCACCGCCGTCAGGCGGTGCCGGGCCCAACGGGAGAGGACCCTTCACAGAAGGGTCTGAGACAGGCGGGAGTGCCCCGAAAGCGTTTCCCTACGGTAGACCGGAGGGAAACCAATTCGTCGTGACACGTAGCCGGAAGTTCAGCGGAACTTGCGGCAGGTGGCCAGCTGCGTCTGATACATCCTCGCCCGGGATTCGACCTTGCTCGCCACCCGCATCAGCCAGGATTTCGCACGATAGCTGCCGCGGGCATAGCCGCGGTGCCCTTCGTGATAGGCGAGGTACTGATTGCGCGCATCATAAAGCGCGATGCCGTTCTTTTCGCGGCTCTTGTTCATGTACCAGCCCATGAAATCCGCAGCATCCTTGATCCGGTCGCGCTTGGCCCGACGGCGCCCGGTGTCGCGCCGGTAATCGTCCCAGGTTCCGTCCAGAGCCTGGCTGTAGCCATAGGCGCTGGACTGACGGCCCATCGGGATGACGCCCAGAAGATATTTGTGCGGCGTGCGTGCATCGCCGTCAAAACGGCTTTCGTGATAGATCGTGGCCATCTGCACGTGCACCGGCACGCCCCAGCGCCGCTCGGCCGCGCGGAAGGCTTTCAGATAACTTGGCCGCTGTTTGATAATGCTGCAGGCATTATCAAGATTGCGCGGCGGGGACTTGTACCCACCCCCACAGGAGGCAACCGCCAACAGGAGGATCAGGGCGACGATGATTCTGCTCATTGCCTATGCCTTTTTTATTTTGGCGGCAGTGTAGCGAATTGCGCCTTTGGAGGAAATCACATTTCCAGAAGCAGGGACAGCAGCAGCGGCAGAGCTGCGACGGACATCAGCGTGGAGACCACCACCATGCCGGCAACCGCCTGTGCATCGGCTTCGAATTTTTCGGCCAGCAGATAAGAGGTTACCGCCACCGGTGTCGCCAGCTGCAGTACCAGAACACCAAACGCCGTGTAATCGAGCCCGAACGCCAATCCCACCCCCCAGCCGATGGCTGCGCTGAGCGCGACCTTGATCAGCGACAGCAGCACGGCAAGGCTGGTCTTGCCCGGTGTCAGCCGCGCCACCGCGACGCCAAGTGTGATCAGCATCAGCGGGATCGCCATTTGCCCGATCAGATCCAGCGCATTGGTCAGGAATTGCGGCGTTTGCCAGCCCTGCCACAGAAAGAGCGCGCCCAGCAGCGTGGCCCAGACCATCGGTTCACGCAGCGCCTTGCTGCCGCCGCCTTCACCGGCGACCAGATAGATGCCAAAGGTGAAGGACAGCGCCGCAGAGACCGCGAGCATCGCCACCGCATAGCCAAGCCCCGCCTCGCCAAAGGCAAAGAGCGACAGCGGAATGCCAAGGTTGCCGGTATTGCCGAAAATGAAGGGCGCCAGATAGCTGCGCCGCTCCAGCTGCATCACGCGCACCAGTGCTGCGCCTGCCAATGCCAGCAGCGCATGCCCGGCAAGGGCCGCCAGTACGAACCAGCCAATCTCGGCCTTGTCCAGCTCTGTTTTCATCAGTGCCGTGAAGATCAGACAGGGCACGGCCAGCGTCATCGCCAGACGGGTAACAAATTGAATCCGATACTCAAATCCAAGCCGCACCCAGACGAACCCGACCCCTGCAAGCAGGAAGACGGGGGCCACGATTTCAAGCACTGTCAGAGCAAGGTTCACAGTCTGTTTCCTCGAAAATTTGCCTCAAGAGTTGGACATCTGCCGCGCATCCGCGTTAGTAACAAAAGACGGGGGCAGCAAGACCATGTTGAGAACGCGCGCAAAATATAACCTGGGCCAGGTCGTCCGCCACCGGAAGCATCCCTTCCGCGGGGTGGTGTTTGACGTCGATCCAGCCTTTGCAAATACCGAGGAATGGTACGAATCCATTCCCGAAGAAAGCAGGCCGGTGAAGGATCAACCCTTCTATCATCTGCTGGCCGAAAACGATCAGACCTATTACGTGGCCTATGTGTCCGAGCAGAATTTGGTTGCCGATTATTCCGGCGAACCGATCAGCCATCCGGATCTGTCGGAAATGTTCGGAAAATTCGACGGTGCGGCCTATTCCCTGCAATACCAGCTGAACTGATCGCCGGATCGCGTCCGGTGCCCCGCTGCGCCTTTGCCGCAGCGAAGCACCGGTGATGCCGGATCAGTAGCCGAGCGCGCAGCCATCCTTACGCGGATCGCTGGCGCCTTCCAGCAGATCGCCATCGTGGATGCGAATGCCCTGCGAGCCGCCAATCGCGGTCTCGGGGATCTCCACCTTGTGGCCCATCTCGGTCAGCTCCTGGCGGACCTTGTCGGAATATCCCCGCTCGACCTTCATGACACCTGCGTCCGAGAAACTGCGCGGTGCGTCCATGGCAGCTTGCGGCTCCATGCCGAAATCGGTGAGGTTGGAGACGAAACGCGCGTGGCCGTTCGGCTGGTAAGCGCCGCCCATCACCCCGAAAGGCATCGTAACGCGCCCGTTCTGGCGCAGCATGCCGGGGATGATGGTATGCATCGGCCGTTTGCCACCGCCCAATTCGTTGGCATGGCCTTCTTCCAGAGTGAAACCGGCGCCGCGGTTCTGCAGCAGGATGCCGAATTTGTCCGAGGCGATGCCCGAGCCAAAGCCATGGAAGATCGAGTAGATCAGCGACACGGCCATGCGGTCCTTATCGACCACGGTGATATAGATCGTATCCTTGTGCACGGCCTCGCTCAGCGGGGCGGCGGCGGCCATGGCGCGTTTGGGATCGATCAGCGCGGCCAGTTTGGCCGCGGTTTCGGGCGCCAGCATGTGGTCCAGCCGGGTGGTATGATCGGCATCGGCGATGAAGCGGTTGCGGGCATCATAGGCCAGCTTGGCGGCTTCGGCCTCGATATGGGCGCGTTCGGCGCCAAAGGGGTCCATGCCCGCGATGTCGAAATGTTTCAGGATATTCAGCATCAGGATGGCGGTCGCGCCCTGACCGTTCGGCGGATGCTCGACCAGATCGGTGCCTTTGTAATCGCCGGAAACCGGCGTCACCGACATGCAGGCGGTAGCGGCGAAATCATCAACCGTGTGCACGCCGCCAAGCGCGTTGAGCGCGGCAACCATGTCTTCGGCGATTTCACCGGTGTAAAAGGCATCGCGACCGTCCTTGGCGATCCGGCGCAGAACTTCGGCCTGGCCCGGGGCGCGGAAGATCTGCCCAACGGTCGGGACCTTGCCCCCGATAAGATAGCTGTCGCGGGCCGCGCCCTGCAGGGTGTCCGCGTCATTGGCCCAGTCAAAGGCAACACGCGGCGCTACCGGAACGCCGGTTTCGGCATAGTGGATTGCGGGGGACAGGATCGCATCAAGGCCCAGTTTGCCTTCGGTCTGCGACAGGTGGCAAAAGGCGTCGATGGCGCCCGGCACGGTGACCGCATGCGGGCTGCGCAGCGGCACGGCGCTCAGCCCTTCGGCGCGCAGATCTGCGGCATTGGCGGCGGCAGGTGCCCGGCCGGACCCGTTCAGCGCGTGAATTTCATCGCTGCCAGGACGGGTATAAAGCACAAAGCAATCGCCACCGATCCCGGTCATCTGCGGCTCGCAAATGCCGAGCAGAACCGCCCCAGCGATGGCCGCATCCATGGCGTTGCCGCCGCGTTTCAGAATGTCGATGGCGGCACCGGCCGCAAGGGGGTGCGATGTGGCGCAGATACCGTTCTGTGCAAAGACCGCAGAGCGTCCGGGTTGTTGAAAATCGCGCATATGCCTCTCCCTCTTGAATAGCAGCGAAACACTAGTGGCTTCGCCGCCGAAGGCAATGCGAAAGGCATCCATGCTTGTCGCATTGCCTTCAGCGCATCAAAAGACGGCCATTTCCGGTAGCGGTGCAAAACCGTGGCCGAGATTTCCATGCATGCAGTGGAAGGGGAGAGGATGTTCCCCGGCGCAACATGCACGATGGGGGCAGTGGAACGTAGCGCCGGGGACAGCTATCAAAAGCTTCTGATGTAACAGAAAGCACATTTTTCAGGCGATTTAGGGGTGATTATGTGGCGCAATTGCGGCGAAGTCCGGAGCCACCCCTTCGGCGCACTCGGCGTGCTATTGGCAGGACGCTTTAGAAAACATGGGTTTGGAGCAATAAAAGCTCTGCGGCTGGTACAGCGACAGGTCGGTACCAGATCAAAACAGGGGGCAGGTAACGGGGATCAGGCCCGGGTCACCTGAATTTCGAAACACAAGGACAGCTGGTTGTTGCCGGCGCTGCGTTCATAGTGGATGTCGCTTGTCAGCTCCCGGATCAGAAACCAGCCAAAGCCACCTTCGGGGAGATCTTCCGGCGCCACATCCAGATTTGCCGGCTTGCCTTCGGGCAGTTCGCCTTCGGGGAAGGGGGCTCCGGCATCGGTGATATTGATCCACAGACGCTCAGGTTCCAGGGAACAGCGGATCCGCACGTCTCCCGGGGTCTTGCCCGCATAAGCGTGCTCGACCACATTGTTCACGGCTTCGGCCAGCGCGATCTGGACTTCATCGACCCGCAACTCGGGGATGCCCAGTCCGCGCAGCCGTTTCACAACCTGCGTAATGCCGGACCGGGCATCAAGCTCTGTTGCCGTGAACGAGCAGGCAAAGGTTTCAACCATTCGTTTCTCGCTTTGCGCGGAGGATCATATACGGAATCACGTGCCGACTTTGGGTTCAGACATCGCTTCGGTCAGCGAGCCATATAGATCGAAAATCGTGTCCATCCGGGTGAGGCGGAAAACCTTTTCCACCATCGGGGTCGGGCCAGCCAGATCAAGGCGGCGACCGCTGCCAAGCTGTTTCATGGCTGCGACAATGGCGCCAAGACCGCTGGAATCGATGAACTGGACCTCGGACAGGTCCAGGATCACGCGGTCGGGTCCGCTTTCGGTGGCGGAGCGCATGTCTTCCTTGAACCGAATCGCGATGGCCGCGTCGATCCGCTCCGCATTCACTGTGACGATCTGCGCACCGTCCGTTACCGTACTGGATAAGCTCATGTTTGTTCCCCGAGGGTCTCTCTGTACTTCACACTGACTCTAGACCTCAAACCTTAGCATTCTGTATGGATAATTTCGACGATTGGAGGAAAATTTCATGAAACACGTTGTAATTGCCGGAGCGGCGCGCACCCCCATGGGTGGGTTCCAGGGCGTTTTCGATGGCGTGACTGCTGCCGAACTGGGTGGCGCCGCGATAAAGGCAGCGCTCGCCGGGGCCGGAACCGACACCGTCGATGAGGTTCTGATGGGCTGCGTTCTGCCCGCGGGGCAGGGGCAGGCGCCCGCGCGGCAAGCTGGTTTTGCAGGCGGTCTGGGCGAAGAGGTCCCGGCCACGACGCTCAACAAGATGTGCGGATCGGGCATGAAGGCGGCGATGATTGCCTTTGATCAGATCGCTCTTGGCCACACCGACACGATGATCGCGGGCGGTATGGAGAGCATGAGCAATGCGCCCTATCTGTTGCCCAAGATGCGCGGGGGTGCGCGGATCGGTCACGGGCAGGTCATTGACCACATGTTCCTCGATGGTCTGGAGGATGCCTATGACAAGGGGCGCCTGATGGGCACCTTCGCCGAGGATTGCGCCGAGAAGTTCCAGTTCACCCGCGAAGCGCAGGATCAATACGCGCTGGCCTCGTTGTCGAACGCGCTCGACGCCGAACGCACCGGTGCTTTTGCGGATGAGATCACCTCGGTCACGCTGCATACCCGCAGCGGTGAACAGGTCATCACCACCGATGAGCAACCTCAGTCGGCCCGCCCGGAAAAGATTCCGAACCTGAAACCGGCCTTCCGCAAGGATGGCACTGTGACCGCAGCAAATGCCTCGTCGATTTCGGACGGGGCGGCGGCGCTGGTGCTGGCCTCGGAAGAGGCGGCAGAAGCCAAGGGTCTGACGGTGCGGGCGCGGATCATGGGCCACGCCAGCCACGCGCAGGCACCAGGATGGTTCACCACCGCACCGGTTCCGGCGGCCCAGAAACTGCTGAAACAGATCGGCTGGTCGGTCGAGGATGTGGATCTGTGGGAAGTGAACGAGGCTTTTGCGGTCGTGCCCATGGCCTTCATGCACGAGCTGGGCATTTCCCGCGACAAGGTGAATGTGAACGGCGGCGCCTGCGCGCTGGGTCACCCGATCGGTGCCTCCGGTGCGCGGATCATGGTGACGCTGCTGAACGCGCTGGAGAAACGCGGGCTGAAACGCGGTGTTGCGGCGATCTGCATCGGTGGCGGCGAAGGCACCGCCATCGCTATCGAACGGGTCTAATCGCGGATCAGTGACTGCAGGGCAGAGGGGGCGATCTCTCTGCCCTTTTATGTGCCTGCAGCCTGCCGTGGCTTGCGCGGTTGCCCTCTCCTCCGCAGAGTAGCCCTGTCTACGCCGTGAATTCTGGCGGGGTGCAGGTGATTTCAGTGCGGGGGATTTCCAATGAAGAAAGTGAAGTTGATCTGGGCCTTGCTGCGGGTGCTGCTGCCCGAGAGCGCGGTGCGCCTGCTTTATGGTGGGGCCTTGCCCGTGGTCGATGGACGGCGGGCCGATCCCAAGACGCAGGCGGTTGCGGATCTGGTTGGTCTGGTGCGCGATCCCGCAGTCCAGCCCACGGTCAAGGAAAGCCGAGTGCAACTCGCCGGTTTCGTGGAAAAATTCGATGCCCCATGCCGGGAGCCGGTTACGCGCAACGACATGACCCTGCCGGGCGGCGATGGTCCCCGGCCTGCGCGTGTCTATGTCCCCGGCGGATGCGACGGGGCGCAAAGCCTTCCGACGCTGATCTACCTGCATGGTGGTGGTTGGATACAGGGCAGTATCGATACGCATGATGCGCTGTGTGCAAAACTGGCGGTGCGGGCCGGAGTGCGGGTTGTTTCAGTCAGCTACCGTTTGGCACCGGAACATCCCTTTCCGGCGGCGGCGCAGGATGTGCTGGCCTCCTATCTGGCCTTGCTAGAGCGGGCGGAGGATCTTGGCATCGATCCGGCGGGCATTGCTGTCGGGGGCGACAGCGCGGGGGCGAATCTGACGGCCAGCCTGATGCACAGCCTGTCGGAAGCTGGCAAACCTCTGCCCCGGGCGCAGCTCTTGATCTATCCGGCTGTGGATGCGCGGCTCACCTCGGCCTCGGTGCAGGCCTTGCAGGATCACCCGCTGCTGTCGCTGCCGCGGATGCAGTGGTACATGGATCAGTATATTCCCCAAGGTCAGGACCGTCTGGCGCCCGAGATATCGCCGCTGATGTCGACCCATCTGGCCGGGCAGCCGCAGGGATTCGTGCTGGTGGCGGGGCATGATCCACTGTGGGACGATGGCCTATCCTATGCGGCAGCGCTGGAGCAGGCAGGCGTGCCCGTCACGGTGAAGCAGTATCCGGGGCAGATCCACGGCTTCCTGAACCTGACCAAGGTGATCCCGCAGGCGGATGAAGCCATATCCGATGCCGCAGAGTGGTTGCGGGGCGCGCTGAACACCGCCGCGTGAAGGGGGCCTTGCGTCGGCTGCGCCCGCGCGGGATACAGCAGCACCAGAACAGACCGACCCGGGAGCCGACCAGATGAGCCTCGATTACACCACTTTGGCAAAGACCATCGCCGCCCTGACAGAGGGCGAAACCGATGAGGTCGCCCTGATGGCCACCGTCGCCTGCGAGGTGCATCACAGCGATGACCGGTTCGACTGGACCGGGTTTTATCGCGTGGTGGCGCCCGAGCTGCTGAAAATCGGCCCCTATCAGGGCGGACACGGCTGTCTGCAGATCCCGTTCTCGCGCGGCGTTTGCGGCGCGGCGGCGCGCAGCGGAGACGTGCAGCTGGTGCCGGATGTCGAGGCCTTCCCCGGCCATATCGCCTGTGCCTCCTCCACTCGGTCTGAACTGGTGCTGCCTGTCTGGAACAAGGCGGACGAGGTAATCGGCGTCTTTGACATCGACAGCGACCAGCCCGATGCCTTCACCCAGGAAGATGCGGATCAGCTGGGCGCCATCCTCAAACAGGTCTTTGCCGCCTGACAGGCTTTCTGCGGGTTTCGTGAAAAAATGCTTTGAAATTTCACGCAATGTGAGGCAGCGTGAAAAAGAGATTTATTTTTTCACGAAGCGGAACCGGCATTGAGTGATCTATCCCCGCAGACAGCTACCCTTGGCGCGGATATCCGCGCCCTGCGCAAGGCGCGCGGGCTAACGCTGTCCGATATCGCGGCGCGGCTGAACCGGTCGGTGGGCTGGCTCAGCCAGGTTGAGCGGGACCTGTCCGAACCGTCGATTTCGGACCTCCGCCAGATCGCACAATGTCTGGGCGTGCCCATGTCCATGCTGTTTGCCCATTCCAACGTGCCTGCGGACGAACAGGGCTATGTGGTGCGTGCAGGTGCCCGCCGCCCCATGGGATCGGGCGAAGAAGGTCTGATCGAGGAGCTGCTGTCGCCGGACCTGACCGATGATTTTGAGATGGTGCATTCCACCTTTGCGCCGCAATCCCGCATGCAGACCCCGGCCAACCGCCCCACTCAAGAGGTTGGTTACATGATTTCGGGGCAGCTGGATCTGGTGATCGGCGGGCATGCCTTTACCGTCGGTCCCGGCGACAGTTTCCGCATTCGTCACGAACCCTACCAATGGGCCAACCCATATGACACGCCCGCCGTGGCGGTCTGGGTCATTGCCCCGCCCGTTTATTAAAGCATGAGATATGACTGATGAGTTTTGAAGCCTGGACCCTGTTTGCCCTGTTCTGGGTGGTCTTTGTCACCATGCCCGGTCCCAATGCAGTGAATTGCATTTCGAACGGGATGACGCTGGGCCTGCCCAAGGCGATGCTGGGGGTGCTGGCGATCCTGACGCAGGCCAGCGCCTTTCTGATCCTGTCGGCGCTGGGGGTGACGGCGCTGATCGCGGCCTCGCCCACCGGGTTCTTCGTGGCCAAGGTAATCGGGGCGGGCTTTCTTATCTTTCTTGGCGTGCGTGGTTGGATCAACGCAACGCGCCCTACGCCCGCAGTGGAACGCCCGGCACGCCATGTTTACCTGCACGCGCTGGCGGTCGCCACGATCAACCCCAAAAGCGTTGCCGGATACCTTGCCGCCTTTTCCCAGTTCGTGCAGCCCGGTGTGCCGATCTGGGAGCAGATGTCGGTGATCATGCCCACGGCACTGGTGCTGACGACGCTCAGCTATACGGGGTTCACCCTATTGGGTGTGTTGATGGGCAAGGCGGCGCTGAAGGCGGTGTTCAACGTCTGGATCCGCCGCCTGCTGGCGGTCTGCTTCATCGTCTATGGCGTGCTACTGGGGGCCAGCAGCACACCGCAGTTGGAGGGCGTGCAATGATCCGAGGAGCCTGCCTGTGCGGTGATATCCGCTTTCAAACCGCCGCCGCGCCGCAAGGACCGTCGATGTGCCATTGCAGCCAGTGCCGCAAGCAATCGGGCGGTGTCTGGGCCTCGGCCTATGTGCCGGAAACCGAGTTGATCCTTCACGGCCCGGTCAGCTGGTACGCGGCCAGCGTGGGCGCCGAACGGGGCTTTTGCGCGCGCTGTGGCTCCTTTCTGTTCTGGAAGGCCAACGACGAGGACACGATCAGCTTTGCCCTTGGCGCGGTCGAGGACCCCAGCGGGCTGAAGATCGAAAAGCACATCTTTTGCGCCAGCAAGGGCGATTACTACGAGATCGCCGACGGGCTGCCGCAGAAACCATAACACCCGCAGCAACAGGGAGCGGATATGTCTGATTTTCCATCAAAGGCCCGCGTGGTCATCATTGGCGGCGGCGTTGTCGGCTGCTCGTCCCTGTATCATCTGGCCAAACGCGGCTGGAGCGATTGCGTGCTGCTGGAAAAGAATGAGCTGACGGCGGGATCGACCTGGCACGCGGCGGGCAATGTGCCGACCTTTTCGACCTCCTGGTCGATCATGAACATGCAGCGCTACTCGACCGAGTTGTACGCACGTCTGGGCGATGAGGTCGACTACCCAATGAACTATCACCAGACCGGATCAATCCGTCTGGCGCACACCAAGGAGCGGATGCAGGAGTTCGAGCGTGCTGCCGCCATGGGCCGCTATCAGGGGATGGGGATGGAGATCCTGACCCCGGAAGAGGCCAAGGCGCGCTATCCCTTCCTTGAAACGCATGATTTGGCGGGCGCTCTGTATGATCCCAATGACGGCGACATCGACCCGGCGCAGGTGACGCAGGCCCTGGCCAAGGGCGCGCGTGATCTGGGCGCCAAGATCCTGCGCTTCTGTCCGGCAACCGGCGTTACGCAAACCGCTGATGGCTGGATCGTTCACACCGACAAGGGCGACATCGCTTGCGATTACGTGGTGAATGCGGCCGGCTATTACGCGCAGCGGGTGGGGGAATGGTTCAAACCCTACGGCGGGCGCACCGTGCCGATGATGGTGATGAGCCACCAGTACCTCCTGTCCGAGGAAATCCCCGAGATCGATGCCCATACCAAGGAGACCGGTAAGAAACTGCCGCTCCTGCGCGATGTGGATGTGTCCTACTACCTGCGGCAGGAAAAACATGGTTTCAACCTTGGCCCCTATGAGCCGAACTGCCGCGCCCATTGGGATACCGACGCCGATCCCATGCCCGAGGATTTCTCCTTTCAGCTGTGGAACGACGATTTGGACCGGATCGAGGAAATCGTCACCGACGCCATGGAGCGGGTGCCTGCGCTGGCGACCTCGGGCGTGTCCCGCGTAATCAACGGGCCGATCCCCTATGCGCCGGACGGGCTGCCGCTGCTTGGCCCCATGCCGGGCGTGAAGAACGCCTTCGAGGCCTGCGTCTTTACCTTTGGCATCGCGCAGGGCGGCGGCGCGGGCAAGGTGCTGGCGGAATGGATTGTCGATGGGCAGACCGAATGGGACATGTGGTCCTGCGATCCGCGCCGCTACACCGATTACACCGACCACCAGTACTGCGTCGACAAGGGGATGGAGGTCTATGGCAACGAATACGCCATGCACTTCCCCCGCCACGAATGGCCTGCCGGACGCGACCGGAAACTGTCGCCGGTTCATGACAGGGTCAAGGCGCTGGGCGGTCAGATGGGCGCCTATAACGGCTGGGAGCGTGCCAACTGGTTCGCGAAAGACGACGATGACACCTCCGAGGAAGCCACTCGGACCTGGGGCCGTTCCGGTCCCTGGGAGGCGCGCATCCGCGAGGAATGCGAGGCGGTGCGCGATCATTGTGGTGTGCTCGATCTGCCCGGATTTTCCCGGTTCGAGGTCAAGGGTCCCGGCGCGCGCGACTGGCTGCTCGGCAAGATCACCGGCGGTCTGCCCGGACCGGGGCGTATGGGGCTGGCCTATTTCACCGATACCCGTGGCCGTATCCTGACCGAGATGAGCGTGATGTGGCACGGCGAGGATCACTACATGCTGATCACCGCCGCCACGGCGCAATGGCACGATTACGATGTGCTCGCCCATGACCTGCCGGAATGGATCACCCTCAGCGACCGGACGAAAGATTTCTCGACCCTGATCGTCACTGGCCCCGCCGCGCGCGAGATCTTCACCGCCATCGGGACCGAAGCCGACCTTTCGCTGCCGTGGCTGTCAGTGCAGACCGCGCGGATTGTCGGGCGCGACTGCGGGTTGGCGCGCGTGTCCTTTGCCGGGGAGCTGGGCTGGGAAATCCACGCCGCGCCAGAGGATATTCCCGCGCTTTATGAGGCAGTTCTGGCGGCAGGCGCGAAACCCTTTGGCATGTACGCGCTGAATTCCCTGCGGATCGAGAAGGGGTATCGCGCGTGGAAGGGTGACCTATCCACTGACTATTCGGTCATCGAAGGGGGCCTCGACCGGTTCATTCGACTGAACAAGCCGCATGATTTCCCCGGCAAGGCGGTACTGGCGGCAGAGGCGCAGGATGGCCCGGCCAAACGGTTTGTCACGCTGATTGTCGAGGCGGGTGAGGCGGACGCGCCCTATATGTCCTGCATCTGGAAGGATGGCGAGATCGTGGGCGAGACCACCTCGGGCGATTGGGGATACCGCGTCGGCGCTTCTGTCGCGCTGGGCATGGTGCGCAGTGATCTGGCCACGCCCGGCACCGAGTTGGAGGTGGAGATTTACGGCCAGATGCACCGGGCCGTGGTCCAGAAGGATGAACCGCTCTGGGATCCGGAAAACGCGCGCCTGCGGGCCTAGGGCCGCAGCGCGCCTTGGTTGAACGAGGGGGCGCGGAATGGATCGGAAGGTTTCAGAGCAGAAAGGACCATCGCAAGGCTGGCATTTCGACATTCTGGTCTGCGATGGGTTCGTACTGACGGAAATGGCCGCAGTCACCGACACGCTGCGCATTGCCAACCGGGTGCTGGCGCGCCCTCTGTTCGACTGGACGGTGCGCTCTGCCTCTGGCGGGCAGATCACCTGCCGGTCAGGGCTGAGCGTCGACACCCAGTGTTTCGCCGCAAAGCCAGAGGCCGATTTTGCCTTTGTCCTTGGCAATTCCGATCCGGCGCATCCGGGCCTGTCGCTGGGCCGGGTGGTCCAGAGCTACACCAGCCGCGGCGCGCAGGTCTATCTGCTGGCCGAAGCCGCCGCCCGCCATATCCGCAGCCAGTCCGGCGGGGCGGGGGCGCACACCACCCATTGGGAGAACTCGGACCTGCTGCGCGAACAGCTTGGGCTGGATCTTGGTGCCCATGCGTTGGCCCGTCAGGACGGTCCGGTGGTGACCTGTGCCGGCATGGGCGCCACCACCGATGTGGTTCTGGCCCTGGTCGGGCAGCTGACCTCGGCGGCGGCGCAGGTCACGGTGGCCAATATCCTGCTGCACGACCACATCCGCGATTTCGCCTCGCTGCAACCTTTTGCGGGTCATGCGCCGACCACATCGGGCGACCGGGATCTGGACGATTGCATCCGCCTGATGCAGGCCAATATCGAAGAGCCGATGCCGATCCGCAGTATCGTCACCGAACTGGGCCTGTCCAACCGCTCGCTAGAGCGCAAGTTCCGGACGTTTTTCGGCACCACGCCAAACGGGTTTTATCGGGAAATGCGGCTAAGTAAGGCGAACAACCTGCTGCTGAACACCACGCTCAGCGTGCGTGAGATCGGCCTGGCCTGCGGGTTTCCCAACGGGTTTTCCTCGCTCTACAAATCCATCTTTGGAATCACACCCTTTGCCCTGCGCAAACAGCGCCGCACCCGCCCGGTGTCTGAAACCGCCCACAGTGCGCATTCCGGGGCGCCAAGGCCGGTTTGAAAAAACGGGCCGGGTATAAGACATTCCCGCGTTTGACGTTTTTGATGCATTTTCTGACGCAAGTCTGTGCCACTCTGATCCGTAAATCGGTTCGGAGAGCATGAGATGAGCGATCTTCCAAAGTCGGCCCGCGTGGTCATCATCGGCGGCGGCGTGGTGGGCTGTTCGGTGGCCTATCACCTGACGAAACTCGGCTGGCAGGATGTGGTCCTGCTGGAGCGCAAACAGCTGACCTCTGGCACCACATGGCATGCGGCCGGGCTGATCGGCCAGCTGCGGGCATCCTCCAACATGACGAAGCTGGCGCGCTATTCCGCCGATCTGTACCTTGGGCTGGAGGAAGAAACCGGCGTTGCCACCGGTATGCGGCAGGTGGGGTCTGTCTCGGTCGCGCTGACCGATGAACGGCTGGAGGAGCTGTACCGAAATGCCGCCATGGCGCGAGCCTTTGGCGTGCCGGTCGAGGAGCTCTCCCCGGCAGAAGTGAAAGCGCGCTACGACCATATCAACCTCGATGGCGTCACCGGTGGTGTCTGGCTGCCGACCGACGGTCAGGCGGATCCGGGCAATATCGCGCTCGCCCTGGCCAAGGGTGCCCGCCAGCGCGGTGCGCTGGTTAAGGAGAGGATCAAGGTCACCGGCATTGCCCGCGAAGGACGCCGGGTGACGGGAGTGGACTGGGTGTCCGATGCAGGCTCTGATACGGGGCATATCGCCTGTGACATGGTGGTGAACTGTGCCGGGATGTGGGGGCATGAAGTGGGCCGCATGGCGGGCGTCAACGTGCCGCTGCACGCCTGCGAACACTTCTACATCGTTTCCGAACCGATCAAGGGGCTCAGCCAGATGCCGGTGCTGCGGGTGCCGGATGAATGCGCCTATTACAAGGAAGACGCGGGCAAGATCATGCTGGGCGCCTTTGAACCCAAGGCGAAACCCTGGGGGATGAAGGGCATTCCCGACAGTTTCGAATTCGACCAGCTGCCCGAGGATTTCGACCACTTCGAACCCATCCTGGAGGCCGCCTGCAACCGGATGCCGATGCTGGCCGATGCCGGGATTCACACCTTTTTCAACGGGCCCGAAAGCTTTACGCCCGACGATGCCTATCACCTGGGACTGGCGCCCGAGATGGACAACGTCTGGGTCGCGGCGGGGTTCAATTCCATCGGAATCCAGTCGGCGGGCGGCGCGGGCATGGCGCTGGCGCAATGGATGCAGGATGGCGAAAAGCCCTTTGACCTCGGCGATGTGGACATCACCCGCATGCATCCCTTCCAGGGTAACAAACACTACCTGTTCGAACGCTCCAAGGAAACGCTGGGGCTGCTTTATGCCGATCACTTCCCCTATCGGCAAAAGGCAACCGCGCGCGGGGTGCGGCGCTCTCCTTTCCATCACCAACTGACTGAGGCGGGAGCGGTCTTTGGCGAACTGGCGGGCTGGGAGCGCGCCAACTGGTTTGCCGAGGCGGGGCAGGAACGGGAATACCGCTATAGCTGGAAGCGGCAGAACTGGTTTCAGAACTCCGCCGCTGAACACCGTGCGGTGCGCGAAAACGTTGGCATGTACGATATGTCCTCCTTCGGGAAAATCCGTGTGGAAGGACCGGATGCGGAAAGCTTCCTGAACCATATCTGCGGCGCGAATATGTCCGTCCCGGTGGGCAAGATCGTCTATACCCAGTTCCTGAACGCGCGTGGCGGAATCGAGGCGGATGTGACAGTCACACGCCTGTTAGAGACTGTATACTTGGTTGTGACGCCTGCGCTGACCCGGCTGGCGGATGAGACCCGCATGCGGCGGCTGGTCGGGGATTACCGCGTGACCATTACCGATGTAACCGCGGGGGAGGGCGTCCTGGCGGTCATGGGGCCACGCTCGCGCGAGTTGCTGCAGAGGGTCTCTCCCAATGATTTCAGAAACGCGGTGAACCCTTTTGGTACCGCGCAGGAGATCGAGATCGGCATGGGGCTGGCCCGTGCGCATCGGGTGTCCTATGTCGGTGAGCTCGGTTGGGAGATCTATGTTTCGTCCGATATGGCAGGGCACGTTTTCGAGGTGCTGCAGGATGCCGGGCGGGACATGGACCTGAAGCTCTGCGGCATGCATATGATGGACAGCTGCCGGATCGAGAAGGGCTTTCGCCACTTCGGCCATGACATCACCTGTGAGGATCACGTGATCGACGCGGGGCTGGGATTCGCAGTGGATCTGAACAAGTTAGATTTCATCGGCAAGGCAGCCGTTGCCGCGCGAAAGGAGAGCGGCCCAAAGGCCCGGATGCTTCAATTCCGCCTGACTGACCCTGAACCGCTTCTTTATCACAACGAACCCCTGCTGCGCGATGGAGAGATCGTCGGTTATGTCTCCTCGGGCGCCTATGGGCACACGCTGGGGGCTGCCATCGGCATGGGCTATGTGCCGTGTGAAGGGGAAAGCGCCGCCGAGGTTCTGGCCTCGTCCTACGAGATCGACGTGATGGGCATCCGGGTGCGGGCAGAGGCTTCGCTGAAACCGATGTATGACCCGAAATCGGAGCGGGTGAAGGTCTGAAGCAGGCTCTAATAGGGGCTAATTTGTCATATTCCGGTCTGACGAGCCATGCAGGTGATGGTGCGGCGTGATCTGTTTCGTGATCAATTCCTGTGCGTTTTGGGCATTCCCTTCGCCTGCAAAGCTGCCATAAAGGCCGCGTAGGAGAGCTGCCATGACCACCCATACGCGCGAGAACGTCGACACCCCTCAGGGGCTGGCCTTTGCCATTACGGCCTATCTGCTGTGGGGGTTCCTGCCGCTCTACATGAAGGCGGTGTCGCACATTCCGGCGGCCGAGGTGGTGGCCCATCGGGTGATCTGGTCGGTGCCTTTGGCGGGGGCGCTGCTGATCGTTCTGCGCCGCACCGGCGATCTGCGCGCGGCCCTGCGCAGCCCGCGCACCCTGCTGATGGCCTGCATCACAGCGGTGCTGATTTCGGTGAACTGGGGCATCTATGTCTGGTCCATCGCCACCGATCACGCGCTGGATGCAGCACTTGGATATTACATAAACCCCTTGTTTAGTGTCGCATTGGGCGCCCTTTTGTTGGGGGAGCGGCCGAGTCGCACTCAGATGCTGGCGATCGCCTTGGCGGCGGCCGCGGTTGTGGTTCTGACCGTGGAAACCGGCAGCCTGCCTTGGGCTGCGGTCGGTCTGACGTTCAGCTGGGGCTTTTATGCCTTCTTCAAGAAATGGCTGCCGGTCGGCCCCAATCAGGGGTTCCTTCTGGAGGTGCTGATCCTGTCGGTACCCGCGCTGGCCTATCTGTCCTATCTGACCGCGACGGGCACGGGCAGCTTTGGCATCAGCTGGGGGCAAAGCCTGCTGCTGATGGGGTGCGGCGTGGTGACGGCGGTGCCGCTGATCATCTACGCCAATGGTGCCAAGCTGCTGCGGCTATCGACCATCGGTATCCTGCAATATATCGCGCCGACGCTGATCTTTCTGGTCGCCGTCTTTGTCTTTGGTGAGGAGTTCGGCCACGCCCGCATGATCGCCTTCCCGATGATCTGGGCGGCGCTGGTGATCTATTCCATTCCCCTGATCCGTCAGATGCGACGCAAGCCGAAGGTGCAGAAGCTTACCTGACTCAGGCTCTGATCACGGGGTTTTCGATCTCTTTCGCCAGCCGGTCCGCCCAAAGCGCATAGGCGTGCGGGTTCGGGTGATAGCCATCCTCGGCGGCCAGCGCCTGGTCACTGGGCAATTCAAACGGCAGATGGTGAAACCCGTCGATCTGCCCGGAGAGGTCTGCAAGCCTGCGATCCAACCGCCGTGCCTGATTCCCCAGCGCCCAGGCAAGCGGCTGCGGCAGGGCGGGGAAATGCTCCATCTGTGGCACCCCGCAGACGAGGATTTCTTGCACGCCAAAGCGATCCGTTAGAAGCCGTGCCATATCGCGTTGCTGCCGTTCAAACCGCCCTTGTGGGACGGCTCCGGTCACATCGTTCACCCCCAGCGCCAGTACGGCTACGTCAAAGGGCTGCGTGGGCAGGGCCATCAGCCGCCGCAACGTATCTGCCGTACGATGCCCGGTGGTGGCCTCAAGGCGCCAGTGAACCTGCCACCGGGGTGCCAGCCGCTGTACCAGTTGCCCGGCAAGCGCCTGATCCTGATGCGCGGCGCCCACACCGGCGGCGGAACTGTCCCCGGCAATCAGCAGCCGCAGCGGCGCACCGGATCCCGCAGTTCCCTGTCGGTCCCCCTCTGGCTCTGGCAGCCGCAACGCCTTGCGCCGGACGCGCAGCCCCTGCGCAATCAACAGCGGGAGCAGCGGCAGGCGCAGGATCTGGTCGGCTGCGATCATGGGTTATCTGCCAATATGTGGCTCTAATATCCGGGATTTCAGCTGAGTGCCTCACGGAATTTCAGGAAGCGCGCATCGGTCTGCACCCGGGCGTTCATCGCATCGCGCAGGGCGCCGACGGATTTATAGGGGCGCATCACCACCTCGAAGACCTCAATCAGCCCGTCATCACCCAGGGTGATCAGATCAACCCCTACGGCGTCGAATTCGCCGATCTTGCACTGGAATTCCAGCGCCCAGTCGTTGCCCTCTCCCATGATCCTGCGATAGCGGAAGTCCGAGAACACTTGCCCCACATGGCCCAGCACCGCCGCCACCGGCGCGCGGCCGGTCCAGGTTTTCCAATAGGTGGGCGGCAGGAATTTCACGTCCTCGGACAGCAGCTCTGCGATCAGCGTCTCATCGCCCTTGGCGACGACCTCCTGCATGCGGGTGATGGTTGGATGCATGGTCTCTCTCCCTTTGTTGATGCGATCCTGCCCTTGCGGCGGCGGGCCGGGCAAGACGGACGTGGCGGGAACTTGCTCCGGCGGCAGCAAGGCAGTAGGCAGGCGGCCATGACGGTATCGAGCGATTACACCCCGCCGCAGGACCCGCTGGAGATCCTGCACCATGATGCGCAGATCCTTGCGGTGAACAAACCCGCGGGATTGCTGAGCGTGCCGGGCCGGGGTGAACATCTCGCCGATTGCCTGTTGTCACGGGTGCAGCTTGCCTTTCCCGAGGCGCTGCTGGTGCATCGGCTGGACCGCGATACCTCGGGGGTGATGGTCTTTGCGCTGACGCCCCATGCGCAGCGGCACCTGTCGATGCAGTTCGAGAAACGCAGCACCCGCAAGGTCTATGTGGCCCGCGTCACCGGGCGGCTGGAGCCGAAGGCGGGCACGGTGGATCTGCCGTTGATCGTCGACTGGCCGAACCGTCCG
Source organism: Phaeobacter sp. CAU 1743 (assembly GCF_039839315.1). NCBI lineage: Bacteria > Pseudomonadati > Pseudomonadota > Alphaproteobacteria > Rhodobacterales > Roseobacteraceae > Phaeobacter > Phaeobacter sp. CAU 1743. The sequence continues at coordinate 84,026 of NZ_JBDOQR010000002.1, forward strand.
CGCCAGATGGTCTGCCATGAGACGGGTAAACCTGCGGTGACCGACTGGCGGGTGATGAAATACGGCGACGGGGAGACACGTGTGCGGCTGACGCCCAAGACGGGCCGGTCGCACCAGTTGCGGGTGCATATGCTGTCGCTGGGGCACGCCATTCTGGGCGATCCGCTGTATGCCGAAGGCGCGGCGCGGGATTTCCCCCGCATGATGCTGCATTCCGAAGAGCTGCGGATCAAACACCCCGATAGCGAACAGTCGATGAAGTTCCGGGCCAAGGCACCCTTCTGATCAGGCGTCGATCCGGTGCCAGCTATCCGGCAGGATATCTGGGTTGTGGAGTTTCGGATCTCCGAACCATTGCGCCGGACCGGTGACGCGTTTCTCCGGGTTCTGGTTCAGCCAGGCCGCCCACCAGGAAAATGAACTGTTGGCGATGATATTGTGCTGGCACAGGGTCATCAGCCGCATGTCCTCGAAATCCGTGTCCGGGCCGTTGAAATCCACCACCACTTTTTCGCAGGGCAGGGGCAGGTTTTCCTTGGCCCAGTCCGGATCGTCGGAGAAGACAAATACGGTTGGCGCACCCTCCAGCCCCTCCAGAACGCGGGCGAGGGCGGCTTCGTAATAGGCCTGATCGCAAAGCACATGGGCGGCAAGCGCCACGTAATCGCCGCGCCGCACGTGCAGTGAGATGGCATTGCTACCTTGGATGCGGGCGGCCATGTCGGCGTTCTGCGTGTTGGTGAACTCCGGGAAGCTGAAATCGGCCCGGATGCGGTCGGCGATCGCGGCAAAGTATTTCTCGCTTTGCCAGTAGCCATGCAGGTAGCTGCCATCGCCCCAGGTCGCGAAACCGGGATTGTAGCCAAGGCCGCGTTCGCGTCGGAAAGTCGGAGCGGAGCCAAAGGCGCGCCACAGGGCATAGCGCAGCGGTGCTTCCTTTTTCAGTGGCGGCAGTGGTGCGGGGTCGGTCAGATCGAGATCAAAGACCCGGGTCAACACGCCTTCGCCGCGCCGCACCGCTTCGCGGCTATCGAGAGCGACAGCCACGCCAAGGCGCTCGGCCAGCGCGCGGGCGGCGGCGTATTGAAACATCTGATTGCCAAGGCGGCCGTGCAGGCGGGCGGTGATCATCGCGGCTGTCTGTCCTTGCAAAGGGGAGGATCCGATACCCCTGCATATCGGTGCCGCAGTCACATTGGAAGGTCGATAGGGACAGGATCATCCGATCTGGGTCCGGCGATGGGGCGTCCTCCCGCCCGTCGTTCGCCTTTTTGGTGAAAGGCTGCCTCCCGTTGGGCCCGGCGCCGCGCAAGGCGCGGCGCCG
>NZ_JBDOQR010000002.1:85359-170359 GCF_039839315.1 Phaeobacter sp. CAU 1743
GGCGCCGCGCAAGGCGCGGCGCCGGGCCCAAGGCCGCAAAGGCTGTCGTGGCACGGCCACGGCAGCCTTCGGGCGCGGGAGGTTCTGTCTTTAAGGGGTCAGATAAAGCTGCGGATGGTCTTTAGCGCGCCGTCCAAGGCTTCACCTTTTTCGTCCTGCAGCGCCGCTTCGCGAAGGCGGGCGACCCATTCGGGACCGTCGTCGCGGGTTTCGACCAGTCGCGCGCCGTCCAGAACCCGGTCGAATTTCGACAGGCCCCGTGTGTGGGTGTCGGAATAGCCCTTGATCAGGCGCCGACAGCGCAGCACTTCCACCGCCATGTCATAACTGCTGGGCAGATAGCCGATCGCGCGGTTCAACCAGTCGTCCAGATGCGCCTGTTCCAGCGCGTGGCGGCGGCTCTTGCGGCGCCAGCCGCGCAGCCCGCCCATCACATAAAGCAGGGCAAAGCCACGGAAGCGGTCGGTGCGGATGCGGCGGCCCTTGTTGAACAGCCGGTCGAGACGTTTCATCCAGACCGGGCTGGCCTCGATCCGGGCGCCAAGCCCCGCAGGCAGCAGCCCGGCGATTTCTTCGGCGCGCGGATGCAGATAGTCGGTCAGGGTCATCAGCTTGTCAGCGCTGCCAACCTGATCCTCGATCCGGTCGAACCGGCTGGCGCGGGTTTTCAGATCCGCCACCCGGATCACATCGTCATAGGCCATGGCATTGGCGATGTATTTCGCGGCCTCGCGCGATAGCACATACCCCCGGTCCGCGCTGTCGCGGCCCAGGATGCCTTCGAGCCGCTCCAGATATTCGGCGCCATAGGCGATGTCCTGAAAATCCACCACCTTGCGCAGGCCCGGTAGCGCCAGTTCCTGCACCGCAGGCGGCAGGGCATCGATCCGGTCCAGCAGCGCGCCATAAGCCCGCAGCTTTCCAGAGGATCCCGCCGGTTTCGGCGCTTCGGCGGGGGTGGAGGCGGCTGCAGCCGGGGCCTCTTTCCCACCCTGGGCCAGATCATATCCGGCGGCAAAGGCACGCAGGCTGGCCTCGACGCCCTTACCTCCCGCGCGGATCGCCTCTTCAAAGGCAGCACGTTTGAACGGCAGGGCGCCGGATCCGGCCAGAGCGCCGAACAGCGACGCGGAGATCACCGAGCCGACACCGACAGCGGCCTGTTCCATATCGGCCATGACCAGCTGCCGCGCCGCGGTTTCGGCGGCGGCGCGCACTTCGGCGGCATCGGCCATGCCGTCGCCCGGCACCATTTTCTCAGAGACTGCCAGCGCCCGGTGGGTCGAGGCGATCAGCGTGGTGCGGTCCGGGGTGACAAAGCCGCGCATGATGGCGCGCCCAGCTTCCATCATTTCGGCGGCGATCATCACGTCGATGTCGCCCTGCGCCGGTGCGAGGGAGAAGACAGGCGTTGCCACCGATGCAGGCGCCATTTCGATGTAATAGATGGTGGCGCCGGTACGCTGCGCCACGCCCGCGACGCTGGTCGCCTGCGCGGAATAGCCTTCGGCGCGGGCCAGGGATTCGATCCAGTTGGTCAGGACGCCGCCGCCCTGTCCGCCCACGGCAAGGATCGCGACCTTGATGACGCCGTCCAGATGGGTGGCGCCTCCGCCAGATGCGATTGGCAGTTCGATGGACATCACGCGGCTCCTTCGCTCAGGTCGGTGGAAAAGGTCAGGCGTCGCGCTGCGCGGCGGTTCTGCAGCCAGGAAATCATCCGGTTGCGCAACCCTGCGGTCCAGCGTTCAAAACCGGTCGGGTTGTGCACCACGCGGGCCTCGTAGAAGGACGGGCAGAGGATCGCAGCATCAGCGACCTCGCCGCAGTTGCCGCAGCCGACGCAGGTCTGGTCGATATGGGCGACAGGATCGTCGCGTAGCGGGTCGTCCAGTTTCTTCAGCGACAGCGAGGGGCAGCCGGACAGACGGATACAGGCGTGATCGCCGGTGCAGATATCTTCATCCACGCCAAAGCGGGGCACCTCGACGCGGGTACCGTCCTTGATCGCGGCATTGCGCTGGGGTTTCTCCCGCCGCTGCCGGTTCAGCATGCATTCCGAGGAGGCCACGATCACCTTGGGCCCGTCGTAATCGGTGGTCAGCGCCTCGCGGATGGTGGCGCGCATCTGGGTGACGTCATAGGTCCGGTCGATCTGCCGGATCCATTTGACGCCAGCACCCTCCAGCGCCTTGGTGATCGGGTTGTTGGTCGCCTTGCTGGGGTTCTTGGCGCGGCTGGATGGGATGTCCTGCCCACCGGTCGCTGCGGAATAGTAGTTGTCGACGATGATCGCGACGCTGTCCGATTTATTGAACACCATGTTGCCGATCGAAGAGCTGAGGCCGTTGTGCCAGAAGCCCCCGTCGCCCAGGATCGAGATCGCGCGTTTCTCGCCGCCGCCGTCAAAGGCCGCGTTGGAGGCCGGACCAAGGCCATAGCCCATGGTCTGCCCGCCGATTTCGAAGGGCGGCAAGGCGGCGAACAGGTGACAGCCGATATCGGCCGAGATTTGATGCTTGCCCAGCTCCTGCTCCACCAGCTTCATTGAGGCAAAGATGGGCCGTTCCGGACAGCCGGTGCAGAACCCCGGCGGGCGGATCGGCACGGTCTGGCTGAGGTCGGGAATTTCTGGCGCCGGTTCGTTTGGGGCCAGAATCTGCCCGGGCAACAGATGCGCGGCATAGGTGCGCAGGAAATCGTCGATGCCGTCCTTCATCACCTGGCCGGTATATTCGCCTGCCTTGGGAAAGGTGCCCTTGCCTTCAAGCTTGGTGCTGCTGCCTGCCTTGTAAAGCATGGCGCCAAGCTGCTGTTCGATGAACTCGGGCTGGCCTTCCTCGATCATCAGGACGGCGTCCTTGTCCTCGCAGAAATCGAGAAGGTCGCTTTGCACCAGCGGGTAGGTCACGTTCATCACGTAAAGCGGCACGTCGGTGTTGCCCGACAGATCCGCAAGGCCAAGGCGTTGCAGGGCGCGGATGACGCTGTTGTACATGCCGCCCAGGCAGATCAACCCGACCTTGCCTTCCTTCGGGCCAAAGCGTTCGTTCAGACCATTGTCGAGGATGTATTTCTCGGCGGCGGGCCAGCGATTGTCGATCTTGTCGTGTTCATGCTGATAGGACATCGGCGGCAGCACCACGCGGGAGAAATCCCGCTGCGGGTTGGCCAGCGCATCGCGCACGGTCAGATCGGGGCGCTGGTTGTCGCGGCATTCAAAGGTGCCAGTCACGTGGCAGGATCGGATCCGCACCATCAGCATCACCGGCGTGTTCGACGCCTCCGACAGGCCAAAGCCATCGCCCACAGATTTCACGATGGAAGGCAGGTTGGGGCGCGGGTCCAAGAGCCAGAACTGCGATTTCATCGCAAAGGCATAAGACCGCTCCTGCATGATCGAGGAGCCTTCGCCGTAATCCTCACCCACCACCACAAGGGCGCCGCCGGTAACGCCCGAGGAGGCGAGGTTGGCCAGCGCATCCGAGGCCACGTTGACCCCGACTGACCCCTTGAAGGTGACCGCGCCGCGGATGGGATAATGGACCGAGGCTGCCAGCATCGCCGCCGCTGCCGCTTCGGAGGCGTTTGCCTCGTAGCGCACGCCAAGTTCGCCGAGCAGGTCCTCGGCATCGGCCAGCACGTCCATCAGGTGCGAGATCGGCGCGCCCTGATAACCGCCGACATAGCCGACTCCGTTTTCCAGCAGGGCCTTTGTGATGGCCAGAATGCCTTCGCCGGTAAAGCTGGTCCCGGCACCTTTGCGCAGGTGCTCTACTTCTGCCTTGAACGACCTTTCGGCCATTGGCGCCTCCTTGGATATCGTTCTGGGGGACCGTCGTGGAAGACGGTCAGGTTAAATCTGGTGTACGCGCACGTTGCGCAGGATGGTTTGCAGGGTGGTCACGAACTGACGCTGCTCTTCGGCGCTGATGCCGGTGAACATCTGGGCATAGGCCTCGGCGATATGCGGCCAGAGCTTTTCCTGCGTCTCTCGGCCCTTGGGGGCCATGAAGATCCGGGTGGCGCGGCTGTCGTCGGGGTCGGGACGGCGGATGATCAGCTCGTCCTGTTCCAGCTTGTCCAGCGACCGGCTCAGCGTGGATTGTTCGACCACCGCATAGACGGCGAGTTCACGGATCAGCAGCCCGTCGAGCACCGACAGTACGGCGAGGGCGCGCATCTTGGCCGTGTTGAGGCCGAGCGCCGCCATCTCTTCGCGCAGGGACGCGTTGTAGCGGCCCATGATGCGGTTCATCAGGTAAGGGGGGAAGTTTTCCAGCCCGATTTCACCCAGACGGGGCAGCGGCGTGTCTGCTTCCTGTTGGTCTGCCGTGGCCGTGGTGGTGTCGTCCGTGCTCATGCGCCCATCCTTTTTGCAAGGTTGTAGCCGGACCCTCCGCCCAGACCGGGTCCGGGGTGGGTCGCGGCCCCAATCAGATGCAGGTCCTTCACTGCGGTGGCGTTATTGACCGATTGCGGGAAGGGGCGCCAGACAAAGAACTGGTCCAGCGTGCAGGATCCGCCATAGGGATCGCCGCCCACCAGGTTCATGTTCAGATCCTGAAGATCGGCAGGGGAATAAGCGCGGCGGGCCAGTTTGATCTTGTCGAAATCCTTGATGTGGCGGGACAGGATCGCCTCGATCCGGTCGGCAAAGGCTTCGCGGGTCGGTTCATCCCACTCGGGTCCGCTGTCGATCTCTTTTGCTGCGTCGCCTTTGATAACGCGGGGGGCGTCGGGGATCTGCAGCCACAGGATTGCCTTGCCATCGGGGCATCGGCTGGGATCCATGCGGTGGGGCTGGCCCACGCAGATCGTGGGCGTTTCCGGCAGCATGCCGCGTTCGGCCTCGTTGGCGGATTTCGAAACGCTGTCGACCCCGTCCGAAAGGTGGATCAGGGCGACGTCTTCCAACCCCTCGCTCAGCCATTCAGGGACGGCATCCAGCGCATAGTGCAGCTGGAAATTGCCACGCCCATGGCGGTAGTTCTTCGCGGCCTCCGGCGCCGTTTCCTGCGGCAGCAGGCGGCCATAGAGTTGCGACGGCGTGACCGAAGCGATGACCGAGGCGCCGCGGATGACCTCTCCGTCGGCGGTTTCGATGCCGGTGGCGCGGCCGTTTTCGGTAAGGATACGCGTCACATCGGTGCCGGTACGGATCTCGCCGCCATTGGCGGTGATCAGCCGTTCAAAGGCTTCGGCGGCAGCCCCGGCGCCACCTTTGACCACCGGCGCCCCGGCGGCCTCCAGGGCAAAGGCGATGACGCGGCCCATCTGGCCGGAATAAGTGCTTTCGGGGGTGAGGCCGCAATGCAGGACCCAGGGTGCCCAAAGCGCCTGAAGGTCTTCGGATCCGTACGAGGCCTCCAGCCAGCCGCGCGCCGGTTGCAGCGCTGCGCCGACCCAGGATTTGAGACCGTTGAGGCCCCGTTTCCACGCCTGTTTTGCCAGCAGTTTGGCGGTGCCAGCAGACCAGAGCGGTCCGCCCAGCAGCGCAAAGAGGAAGTCGGCGTCGGCTTCGATGCCGCCCACGTCGCGGCCATGTTGCGCCCCGTCGCCGGGGCTGAGCGCGTCAAAGGCAGCGATATTGGCGGCGCGGTCCATGGTCAGTACGGTGGCGCGGCCATCGGGGCGCAGGACCGCCGTGGGGCGGTCCGTGTGACAGAACTCAAGCCCATGTTTCGCCAGATCGCCCGCCAGTTCTGCATAGGCGGGCGAGGTGAGGAACAGGACGAAGGTCGCCGCCATCACATCATGGGAATACCCCGGTAGCGTGATCTCATCGGTGCGCAGGCAGCCTCCGATGCGGTCCGAGCGTTCGAGCATCAGAACCGGTTTGCCCTTGCGGGACAACAGCGCGGCGGCGACCAGTGAATTGATCCCGGTGCCGATGATGATGTGAGGGGCGGCGGCCATCTGCTCTTATCCTTTGGGGACCAGCGCCAGCGCGCGGATCGGGCTGCCGGTGCCGCGCTGGATCTTCAGCGGGGCGGCAATCAGGATAGCGCCCTTTGCGGGCAGCTTGTCCAGATTGGCCAGCGAGGCCAAGCCAAAGCGGTTGTTGGCGTGCAGCAGGTTATGCGCCGGGAAAGGCGGGGTCATGCCGCCGGCCATGCCTGCGTCGGTGCCGATGCACTGGCTGCCCCAGCCGACGATGCCCTTGTCGACCAGATACTGGATCACCTCGGCGGTCGGTCCGGGAGTATGCGGGCCGGTTTCGTCAGCGTTAAGGAACTTGGCCTCGTCGTCGGCGTATTGATCCCAGTCGCTGCGCAGGACGACCCATTCACCGGCCTTGATCTCGCCGTGCTCGGCCTCCCAGGCCTTCACGTGGTCGATGGTCAGCAGGAAGTCGGAATCTTCGCCGCACTCCTTGGAGAAGTCGAGCACGTTCACCGGCGCGATCAGGCGCTGCACGTCCAGCGTGTCGGTGTAGCCTTCTTCGAAATCCTTGCCGGTAATCCAGTGATGCGGCGCATCAAAGTGGGTGCCGGTGTGTTCGCCCAGCTTCATCCAGTTCCAGGCAAAGAAGGGGCCGTCTTCGTCGTATTCGCTGATCTTGTGGATTTCGACCTTGGGTGTGTTTTTCGCGAAATCTTCCGGCAGCTGCAGGATCGGAGTGTTCGGCCCCAGAACCCCGGTGCAGTCCACCACTTCGATTTCCCCGGTCAAAAGCTTGGCGCCAAGCCCGTCCAATGCGGTTGTTGCGGTCATTATCGCCTCCCGTGTTGTGCGCGGTCTGAAGGTGCCGCTTTTTGCGATGACAAATCCATGCTAGACATAATTACATGCATTTGCAAATATCAATATGTAAAGGATAAAGGAATCTGCCCATGTCAGCGGCGCCGGACGCAGTCATTATCGGAAGCGGTCACAACTCTTTGGCCTGTGCTGCGCATCTGGCGGCAAAGGGCTGGAGCGTGGCCGTATACGAGCGCGCCGAAACGCCCGGCGGGGCAGTAAAAACCGGAGAATATACGCTTCCGGGCTTTCGCCATGACTGGGCCGCGATGAATATGTCGCTCTTTGCAGGTTCCGCCTTTCATCAGAAATATGCCGAGGAATTGGCCGGGCACGGGCTTGGTTTTGTTCCTGCGGCGGATTGTTTTGCCTCGGTTTTTCCGGATCAGACTTGGTTGGGTATCGGTAATGATGCGGCGGCCAATGTGGCGCGAATCGCAGCTGAAAATGCCACGGATGCAAAAGCCTGGGAGGCGTTGAGCGCCGCGTTTCCAGAGCGTGCTGAAACTTTGTTCGCTTTGCTGGGCAGTCCGATCAATAAACGTGCATTTGCATCTTTAGGCTGGAAGTCCTGGCGCAAGATGGGCGCTGCCGGGCTGATGGATCTGGGGCAATTTCTGGCCTCTTCGCCGCGCAGCTGGCTGGAAGAGACATTCGAATCGTCAAAGGTCCGTGCCCTTCTGGCGGCCTGGGGCATGCATCTGGATTTTGCCCCGGACATCGCGGGCGGTGCGCTGTTTCCTTACTTAGAAGGACAGGTGAACCAGGCGTTTGGCATGGTACTGGGGCAGGGCGGCGCCGATGGCATCATCAAGGCCATGATCGCCATGATCGAGGCGCGCGGCGGATCGGTAACCTGCGGCGCCGAAGTGTCGCGGATGCTGCACGCGGGCGGACGGGCCACGGGAATCGAGCTGTCGGACGGGACACAGGTGCAGGCAAAACGGGCAGTGATCGCCAATGTCGCCCCTGCCGCGATGCTGCGGCTGACCGGCGGCACAGCCGACAAGCGGTATGATCGCGGAATGGAAAAATTCTCTCACGCGCCGGGGACCATGATGATCCATCTGGCGATGGAGGATCTGCCGGACTGGGCGGCCGGGGACGATCTGAAACGCTTTGCCTATGTGCATATGGCACCCGAGCTTGACCAGATGGCGCGCACCTATGCGCAGGCCAAGGCGGGGCTGTTGCCGGATGAGCCAGTGATCGTCTGCGGCCAGCCCACCGCCATCGACCCCAGCCGCGCCCCCGAGGGCAAACACGTGCTGTGGCTGCAGGTGCGCATGGTGCCCGGTCAGATCAAGGGCGATGCCGCCGGACAGATCACCGGCACCGACTGGACAGAGGCAGCGCAGCCAATGGCAGAGCGCGCGCTCGATATCCTTGAAACCTATGCGCCCGGTACAAGGGCAAAGATCCTTGGCCAGCATATCGTGACGCCCACCATGCTGGAGGCCGATAACCCAAACCTTGTGGGCGGGGATCAGGTCTGTGGCAGTCACCAGCTCAACCAGCATTTCATGTTCCGGCCCCTGCGCGGGTTTGCGGATGGCTCCACCCCGATCCGTGATCTGTATCACACCGGGGCGGCTGTCTGGCCCGGAGCGGGAACCGGAGCCGGGGCGGGATACCTCCTCGGGCAAAAACTGGCCGGCACCTAATCACAACAACATGTCGGCCTTCCAACCAACAGGGAAAAGCAAAATGAAATTGACAAGACGCACTTTACTTCAGAGCACCGCCGCCAGCGTGGCGCTTGCCGGGGCCAGCCTGCCCAGCTTTGCCGCCGGGATCGAAGAGCTGGTGATTGCCTATAACGTGAACCTGCCCAGCTGGGATCCGACCGTTGGTCCCTCGGCGGTGAACCCCACCATCCAGGGCATCTACCAATCGGTGTTCGATCTGTTCATCCCGCAGAACCCGGATCTGTCCTTCGGTTCCGGGATCATCAGCGACTATGGCTGGAACGATGACAAGACAAAGGTCTGGATGGATGTGCGCGAAGGCGTCACCTGGCACAATGGCGATCCCCTGACCCCCGAAGACGTGGTTTGGTCGCTGGAACGCGCGGGCAACCCCGAGACCGGCAACCCGATCCAGTTCATCTGGGGCAAGATCGGTAATTTCTCCATCGAGGGGAACCGCGTCACCGCTGACGTGCTGGCCTATGAGCCGACGATCTTCAAATGGATGAGCTTCCTCACTGGCTATATCCTGCCCAAGAAATACTACGAGGAAGTCGGCGCCGATGGCTTTGAGGCCGCGCCTGTGGGCACCGGTCCCTATATGGTCGAAAAGTTCGAGCGCAACGCATTCGTGCGCCTGAAGGCGAACGAGAATTACTGGGGCGGCGCGCCCGAGTTCAAATCCGTCACCATCAAGTTCGTGACCGATGCCGCCAGCCGCGTGGCCGAGGTGGAATCGGGCAACGCCCATGTGACGCTGGAAATGCCCTATGAGGAATTCGACCGCCTGAAGGAAAAATCGGGCATCATGGGCACTGCCGCACCGGTGTCGGATATCGGCATGATCTTCATCAACGATATCGAAGTGATGACCGATCCCAACGTGCGCATGGCCATGGCCCATGCGATCGACAAACAGCTGATCATCGACCGGCTGCTGTCCGGCTATGGCGTGGCGATCGACACGCTGCAGACGCCCGATTACGTGGGCTATGACGAGACGATCAAGGTCGCCTATGATCCGGAAAAGGCCAAGGAACTGCTGGCGGCCTCTGGCTATGGTCCCGACAATCCGGTGAAATTCACCATCCAGACCACCCGCGGGTTCAAGCCGAAGGATTACGAGATCATTCAGGCCATCGTCGGTCTGTGGCGCCGGGTCGGTATCGAGGCCGAGATCGAAGTCTACGAGATCGCCAAACACTATGAGCTGCGCGCGGCGGATACCCTGGCGCCTGCGGCCTTCTACAACTGGGGCAACTCGATTGGTGATCCCACCACTTCGACCGGCTTTGCCATGTTCGGACCCTCGCCGCATTCGGTCTGGGACGGTGAAGATCTGATGCAGAAGATTCTGCCGCTCTGGGGTGAAGCGGACGAGGACAAGCGGATCGCGGGCTGGAAGGACGTGGACCGTTTCATCGCCGACAACGCGCTGGCGATCCCGCTGCTGCAATATGTTCAGCCGATCCTGCACAGCGATCAGGTGAAGGTGGTACCGCATGCATCCGGCGCGCTGTTGCCGCACCTGATGACACGGGCCTGATCCCTCTCTCCCTTGGTTGCGGGGCATCGGTCTGATTGTGCCGGTGCCCCGCGGCCCTTTTTCACGACCTCACAGAACGAAGGTAGACAATGCAGATCCTGCGCAGAATGATCGCGCGGCTGGCGGCCACTATGGTGACGCTGGTTGGTGTGGCGATCATCGTCTTTGTGGTTATCCGCGTGGTGCCGGGCAATCCGATTGCCATGATGCTGCCGCCGGGGGCCACCGATGCGGATATCCAGCGGCTTCAAGAGCTTTACGGATTCGATAAATCGATCCCCGAACAATTCCTGATCTGGGCCTCTGGCGTGCTTCAGGGCGATTTCGGAACCTCGATTTCCCTGCGCCAGCCGGTGTCCGAACTGGTGCTGGGCCGTCTGCCCGCCACGCTGGAACTGTCGGTGATGGCCCTGATCATCGCGGTGATCCTGGGCGGCACCATGGCGCTGACCGCAACGCTTTACCGGGGCACGCGCGTCGAAGGTGCGATCGATGTGGCCGGGGGCATGGCCCTGTCGGTACCCGATTTCCTGTGGGGGCTGGTGCTGATCCTGCTGTTTGGCGTGTTCTGGCCGCTGTTTCATATCTCGGGCCGGGTGTCGCCCTCGCTCGGGTTCGAGTTTCAGTCGAATTTCTATCTCTGGGAAAGTTTCATCCGCCTGCGGTTCGATGTCTGGGCCGATATCGTCGCCCATATGTTCATGCCCGCGCTGGCGCTGGCGATCCCGCTGGCGGCGATCATCTCGCAGCTGCTGAAACAGTCGCTGAAGGAAACCATGCATCTGGACTACGTGACCCTGGCGCGCACCAAGGGCTACGCGGAAACCAGCATCATCACCCGCGAGGCGTTGCCCAATGCGATCCTGCCGACGCTGACCCTGGTTGGCGTGCAGTTCACCTTCCTGATTGGCGGCACGGTCATTGTGGAGCGGCTGTTTTCTTACGAAGGGCTGGGCAACATGGCCATTGATGCGGTGATCAACCGTGATCTGCCACTGATCCAGGGGATCGTGATCCTGTTCGCGCTGATTTTCACCGTGGTCAATCTGGTCGTCGACATGACCTATGCCGCCCTGAACCCGAGGCTCCGCCATGCGTGATACCCGAGCACACACCCGCAAACCGGGCCTGCGCCTGTGGCTGTCCGGGGGCTGGATAAGCCTTTTGGTGATGGCCGCCCTGTTGGCGCCCTGGATCAGCCCGCACGATCCGCTGGCGCAGGATCTGTTCGCCGGACGGATGCCGCCCTTCTGGGAGACGGGCGCCGATCCCAATTATTGGCTGGGCACCGATTCCCTGGGCCGCGATGTCCTCAGCCGCATTTTGCATGGCGCCCGGCTGGCGCTGAGCGTGGCGCTGATTGCCGGGGTACTGACCTGTCTGATCGGGGCCACACTGGGACTGATCGCTGGCTACTATGGCGGCTGGGCCGATCTGGTGATTTCACGCCTTGTGGACATCTGGATGGCCTTCCCGCCGGTTCTGTTCGCGATCCTGCTGATCGCGGTTCTGGGCACTGGCATGACTTCGATCATCATCGCCATCGTGGTGATTGACTGGACCCGTTTTGCCCGGGTGATCCGGGCCGAAGCGATGAGCCAGGGCAAGATGGATTATGTCGCCTCGGCGCAGGTGGTAGGGCGCACACGGTTCGGCACCGCGCTGACGGAAATCCTGCCCAACGTGCTGCCGACTATCGTGGCGTTGCTGACGCTGGAGATGGGTATTGCGATCATCGTCGAGGCGATCCTCAGTTTTGTGAACCTGTCGATCTCCACCGATGCGCCGACCTGGGGCGGGATGATCGCCGAGGGGCGCACCTCGGTCCATCAGGCCTGGTGGGTGCTGGTCTTCCCGCTGGTCGCCCTATTTTTCACCGTTCTCAGCTTCTCGCAGCTTGGCGAGGGTCTGAAGGACCATTTCGATCCGGTGCTGCGATGAGCTTTCTGTCCATTCAAGACCTGACCGTGCGCCTCAGGGGCAATGTGCCGATCTTGCGGCGTGTGTCGCTCGATGTGGCGGCGGGTGAATCCCGCGCCCTTGTTGGCGAAAGCGGCGCAGGTAAATCCATGATCGGCAAGTCGGTGCTGGGCACCCTGCCGCAGGCGCTGGGCATCACCGGCGGGCAGATCATTCTGGAAGGCGAGGATCTGGGCCAGCTGTCGCCGCGGGCGCGCCGCCAGAGGATTGGCGCCAAGGTCGCCCTGATCCCACAGGATCCGCTGACCGCGCTCAACCCTTCGCGACGGGTGGGGCCGCAGATCACCAACCGGCTGGTGGATATCCTTGGCTGGTCGCGCAAGGCCGCCGAGGCCCGCGCGCTGGAGCTGCTGGAAGAGGTCCATATCCCCGATCCCGCCCGCGTCATGCGCGCCTACCCGCACGAACTGTCGGGGGGGATGCGCCAGCGGATCCTCATCGCCTCCGCCTTTGCGGCAGAGCCGAAGCTGATCATCGCGGATGAGCCGACAACCGCGCTGGATGTCACTGTGCAGAAGCAGATCCTGCGGCTGATCTCGGACATGCAGCAACGCCATGGCACCGCGCTGTTGTTCGTGACCCATGATCTGGGCGTGGTCTCCAAGGTCTGCCAGACCATGACCGTGCTCTACTCCGGCAAGGTGGTCGAGGACACCAAGGTGCGCGACTTCTTCGCCAACCCGGGGCATCCCTATTCGGCGGCCTTGTTGGCGGCGACGCCGAAATACACCGATCCGGACGGCAGTCTGACCCCGGTCCCCGATGCGGTGATCCGCGCGGTCGAGGAAGAGGTTGCGGCCTTTGACCGACAAATGGAGGGCACGGCATGAGTGATGTGATCTATGATGTGAAGGATCTGCGGCTCAGCTTTCCTGATATGTCGCGCAAGCCACTGCTGGGTCCTGCGCCGCGGATCGAGATCCTCAAGGGGCTGACCTTCCAGATCCCCAAGGGCGAGGTTTTGGGCATCGTTGGCGGCTCTGGGTCCGGTAAATCCACATTGGGGCGGGCGCTGATCCGGTTGATTGAACCGGACAGTGGTCAGATTTCGTTTGAGGGGACAGACATCACCCATATGTCAGAGGAGGCCCTGCGCCCGCTGCGGCGGCGGTTTCAGATGATCTTTCAGGATCCCCTGTCCTCGCTTAACCCGCGCCGCCGGGTGGGGGGGATCATCGCCGGTCCCTTGCGCCTGCATGGGTTGGAGGGGATCGACGCCCGCGTGAATGAGGCGCTGGATATGGTCGGTCTGCCACGCAGCTTTGCCAGCCGCTATCCGCATGAATTGTCCGGTGGGCAGCGTCAGCGCGTCGGTATCGCCCGCGCCATCGCCCTGCGCCCCGATTTCATCCTCGCGGATGAGATCGTCTCGGGGCTGGATGTCTCCAGCCAGGCGCAGGTGCTGAACCTGCTCGAAGAGCTGGTGCGCGAGCTGGGCCTGACGCTGGCCTTCATCAGCCACGATCTGTCGGTGATCCGCCGCCTGTGCAGCCGCATTCTGGTGCTCTATCAGGGTGAGATCGTTGAAAACGCCGCCACGGCGGACCTGTTCGCTGCGCCGACTGCGCCCTACACGCAAGAGCTCCTGTCTGCGATCCCGCTGCCCGATCCCGATCAAGTTTGGGCGTAACGGGGAGATGATGCTTGCAAGCCTTGTTGGTCAGCTATGCGGACAAAGCTACCTTAACTGAGCCACTTGCAAATTGCCGCTTTTTGGCAATTACTATTCCCTGTAGCCCATAGGAAGATCTGATGAATAAGTACGGACTAGGAGTAGCTGTCGCAGCTGTCGGAGCACTGATAGTTGCGGTGCCAATCGGCCTGAAGTACTCACAGGCGACATTGTTGTTTGGTCTTATTGCCGCAGTTTCAGCACCAGTGGTTATTCATAAAATAGAAGATAAGAACTGGTCTCTAGGCATGCTCATGGGCTTGACACTTTTCGCCAGTTTTCCGTTCAAGAAGCTCTTTCAAATCGACGGTTTCATAAACGAAATACCAGTCACACTCGCCTATGTCGTCGTGCTTTGGGTAATTGGTTTTGGCTGGAAACGCAGTTGGCGATAAGCCCACATTCATGCGCCCACTAGGAGTTCGCGACTTGGGCTCGAAGCGGACCAACGCGATTTGCAAATCTCGTAAAAGAAAAGCCGCCCTCATTCGGACGGCTTTCTCAATTGATAGCGGTCCAGAAATCAGTCGGTGGACCAGCCGCCGACGGCCTTGATTTCCAGGAAATCCTCGATCCCGAAGATACCGCCTTCACGGCCGTTGCCGGACTGCTTCATGCCACCAAAGGGCGCACCGGGAGAACGGGACTGGCCGTTCATTTCCACCATGCCCGAGCGCAGCACGCGGGCCATACGGTTGGCTTTGGCGCCGTCCTGAGTCTGCACGTAGTTGGTCAGACCATAGGGAGTGTCGTTGGCGATCTCGACGGCTTCTTCCTCGGTCTCAAACGGGATGATCGACAGGACCGGTCCAAAGATTTCTTCACGGGCGATGGTCATCTGGTTGTTCACATCGGCAAAGACGGTCGGTTTGACGTAAAAGCCTTTGTTGAAGCCTTCGGGGCGCCCGGTGCCACCGGCGACAAGACGCGCGCCTTCGTCGATGCCCTTCTGGATCAGGTCCTGAATCTTGTTCCACTGGGTTTCATTGACCACGGGGCCGATGTGGCGACCTTCCTCGGACGCCGGGCCGACGGTGACCTTGGCGGCAACTTCGGCAGCGGTGGCCACGGCCTGATCGTAGATGCCTTTCTGAACCAGCATCCGCGAGGGCGCGTTGCAGCTTTGGCCAGTGTTGTTCATCATGTGCAGCACGCCACGCTTGACCGCTTTTTCGTCGGCATCGTCAAAGATCACGTTGGCGCCTTTGCCGCCCAGTTCCAGATGCACCTTCTTCAGGGTGTCGGCGGCCGCCTTGGAGATCGCGGTGCCTGCGCGGGTCGAGCCGGTGAAGGACACCATGTCCACATCCGGGTGCGCCGACAGCTGCGAGCCGACGCCGACGCCATCGCCGTTCACCAAGTTGAAGACACCGGCGGGGAAACCTGCCTCGTCCATCAGCTCGGCAAAGATCATCGCATCCAGCGGGCTTTCCTCGGAAGGCTTCAGAACCATGGTGCAGCCCGCGATGGCCGCGGCGCCCACCTTGAGGGTGATCTGGTTCATCGGCCAGTTCCAGGGCGTGATCAGGGCGGCAACACCGACGGCTTCGTAGATGATGCGGTCGTTCTGGAAGCGGTCGCTCAGGGGGCGTTCAAATTCAAACGCCTTGGCCGCGCGCACAAAATTCTTCAGGTGGAAGATGCCGGCGCCAACCTGCTGGGTGCGGGACATCTCGATCGGGGCGCCCATCTCGGTGGACATCGCCTGCGCCAGATCTTCGCCGCGGGCCTGGTAAACCTCGATCAGCTTTTCCACCAGCGCGATCCGCTCTTCTACCGGGGTCGCCATCCAGCCGGGCAGGGCGGCCTTGGCAGCGGCAACGGCGGCATTGGTATCGGCTTCGGATCCCAGGGAAATCACTGCACAGGGTTCTTCGGTGGAAGGATCGATGACATTGTGATCCTTGGCTGCCGCAGGAGCAACCCATTGGCCATTGATGTAAAAGTCGCGTTTCTCGATCATGTCCAGATCTCCCAAATCAGACGTTTCGCCAGTTTGTACCGGCGCTTTCGCGCGCCACTGTGTCACTGCCTTGACCCTTGGGCAAGACCACATTCACATAATTTGATCAAATTATGTGAGGCGGGTTTTCGCGGATAAACCCAGGGTTTTCCGTTTTGTCGCAGGTGATTGGCACTTTTGTGCTGGTCTTGACGCCGCAGGGGTTTAACCTGCGCTGCGATTGATTACCTTGCGTAGCAAGATACGTATTGAAAACTGAATGTGAACGCAGAGAGGAGACCGTCATGGGTTTGCGCATCAACGATGTGGTTCCGAATTTCACCGCCGAGACCGATCAGGGCACCATCACCTTCCACGACTGGATCGGGGACAGCTGGGCGATCCTGTTTTCCCACCCCAAGGATTTCACCCCGGTCTGCACCACTGAATTTGGTGCCGTGGCGCAGCTGTCCGAGGAATGGGCCAAGCGCAACACCAAGGTGATCGGCGTGTCCGTTGACGGTGTCGAGGACCACAAGAAGTGGAAGGGCGACATTGAAAGCTATGCCAAAACTCCGGCAGGCTTCCCGATCATCGCGGACGAAGGGCTCGCCGTGTCCAAGGCCTTTGACATGCTGCCCGCCGAAGCCTACCTGCCCGATGGCCGCACGCCGGCCGACAGCGCCACCGTGCGCTCGGTCTTCATCATCGGCCCGGACAAGCAGCTGAAACTGTCGATGACATATCCGATGTCGGTGGGTCGCAACTTTGCCGAGATCCTGCGCGCGCTGGACGGTCTGCAGATGACCACCGGCCACGGCGTTGCCACCCCTGCCGACTGGGTGCCGGGTCAGGATGTGATCATTCCGCCGACCGTGTCGAACGAAGACGCCAAGGCCAAGTTCGGTGAGTTCGAAACCATCTTCCCCTACCTGCGCAAGACCAAAGCGCCGGAATAAGTCGGAAGACCATTTTGAAGTTCAGCAAGGGGGCCGTTTGGCCCCTTTGTCATTTCGTTGGCTGTGCCTTTTCGGGGGTGGTGTGAAACACGATAATTAACCCCTCTTGCGGCGTGGGCAGGACAAAGTGCTTCGAGAACTGGTGAAACTGTTCTTCGGTTGCCGAGAACGGATGCTCCCCACTGGCATTTCGCGCACGCAGCCGGGCAAGGCAGACTTCTTCCGGGACATCCAGCACATGCAGTTGATGGTCTGCACTAGTCCTGTCGAGAATGCCGCGCATCCAGGCGCGTTGCTGGATCGTATTTGCGGCGAAATCCAGCACCACGGAAACCCCTGCGTTGAGCAGGTCGATGACATGAGGCGCCACGGTCTCGCGTAGCCGCCCGGTACAACGCAGGTAATCGGCCCCGGTTTCTATCTCGCCGAGGAAGAGAGTGTTCAGCCATTGGTCCTCGGCAATGCGTACGGCCTTGTCTTCGCGCGTCAGGTGATCGGCGAGAGTGGATTTGCCAGAGGCGATCTTGCCGCACAGCATGTGCAGCGTCGGAAGTGTTTGAGACATTTCAGAAACCCTTGAAAGCGCGCGCAGGTTCTATGTGGCGCGCATATGTTGTTCAGCGTTCGACCACCCGGCCCGACTGTCAGGCCGGGACGGTAATTCGCGCGCAGCGCGGCAGGGGGAATGTCTGAACAAGGGGTGTCATGCTGTGTCTCATCGCACAGTCCTGGGTTTAGGTCCAGTCTGCTGGACCCTCAGGCAGTTTGCGGGCGTGCTGCGACCTGAGCCCGGTAAAGCGTGCGCTTGAATTCACGCGCAAGCTTGCTGCCCTGTTTCTTTTTCTGGATGGTCGATCCGCCCAGTGACTCAGTCAGCTCGCTGACGCCATTGGGCAGGATGGTATGAATGGTCTGGCCGTGGATCCAGTGCATCTGCAGGAAGGTATCGACAGGCCGGTCGATGGTGGTGCTGGCGGCAAGAAGGTTCGCCGCCGCGTTGCGCCCCACCACCTGCGCGACGGTCTGAAGGCCGATGACGCGGGGCAGGAACAGCTTGCTGTCGCCCGCTTGGTCGATGATGGCGGCGGGGCTTTCGCGCCGTTTGGCGGGCAGGCGGATGAAGCTGTCCGCATCCGCGTGGGCCTCGACCAGCGACAGGGCCGTCTGCCATGCCTCCGGATCGACCGAGAGATCATCCTCGACGATCAAAGCATACTCCCAGCCCGCATCCACGATCCGCTGCCAGCAGCTACGGTGTGACAGGAAGCAGCCGACCTCTCCTGGTGACAGGGGAAAGGGGTAGCGCGGATCATGCACATCGCCGTGACGCGTCGGATGCACATGGTGACTCACCGCAGTCCGGCCATTCACCGCTTCGGCCACCTCGGCATTCGGCAGTGTATAAAGCAGATGTTCGACATTTGCGCCGCGTTTGCTGTTGCCGGACATGTGGATGATCAGGGTGTGCATGGTCAGATCCATATCGGGGAACGCGCTGAGGGGGAAGGCCGCAGTCCCTTGAACGGCGCTGACAGAAAAGGCCCCGCCGTTGCCAGCGGGGCCTTTCTTGTTCGAAGCGAGGCTGCGGATCAGTCCGCGGCTTCTTCTTTCTTCTCAGGCGCGGCGGGCTCGCCGGTTTCCTGATCGACGACTTTCATCGACAGACGGACCTTGCCGCGGTCGTCAAAGCCCAGCAGCTTGACCCAGACTTCCTGGCCTTCCTTCAGAACGTCCGAAGGATGGTTCAGGCGGCGGTTCTCGATCTGGCTGACGTGCACCAGGCCGTCGCGCTTGCCGAAGAAGTTCACGAAGGCGCCGAAATCGACGATCTTCACGACCTTGCCTTTGTAGATGGCGCCTTCTTCCGGCTCTGCCACGATCGCGTGGATCATGTCATAGGCCTTCTGGATGGCCTCGCCATTGGAAGAGGCGATCTTGATCACGCCGTCGTCGTTGATGTCGACCTTGGCACCAGAGGTTTCCACGATTTCGCGGATGACCTTGCCGCCCGAACCGATCACTTCGCGGATCTTGTCGGTCGGGATGTTCATGGTCTCGATGCGCGGCGCGTGGACGGAGAACGCGTTGGTTTCCGACAGGGCCTTGGACATCTCACCAAGGATGTGCATCCGGCCGTCCTTGGCCTGGGCCAGGGCTTTTTCCATGATCTCGGGCGTGATGCCTGCGACCTTGATGTCCATCTGCAGCGAGGTGATGCCGTTCTCGGTACCCGCAACCTTGAAGTCCATGTCGCCCAGGTGGTCTTCGTCACCCAGGATGTCGGACAGGATTGCGTAGGAGCCGTCGTCTTCGAGGATCAGGCCCATGGCCACACCGGCGACCGGTGCTTTCAGCGGAACGCCTGCGTCCATCATCGACAGCGAACCACCGCAGACCGACGCCATCGAGGAGGAACCGTTCGATTCGGTGATCTCGGAGACGATCCGGATGGTGTAGGGGAAGTCGGTTGCCGCGGGCAGAACCGCCTGCAGCGCACGCCATGCCAGCTTGCCGTGACCGATTTCGCGGCGGCCGGGGCCACCCACGCGGCCAACTTCACCAACCGAGTAGGGCGGGAAGTTATAGTGCAGCAGGAAGTTGGATTTGAAGTTGCCGTGCAGGGCGTCGATGAACTGTTCATCATCGCCGGTGCCCAGCGTGGTCACGACCAGACCCTGGGTTTCACCACGGGTGAACAGGGCAGAACCGTGGGTCCGCGGCAGCAGGCCGGTTTCCGAAACGATTTCGCGGATCTCGTCGGTCTTGCGACCGTCGATACGCTTGCCGGTTTTGACAACGTCACCGCGCAGAATGCCGGCTTCCAGTTTCTTCAGAGCAGAGCCGAGGTTGGAATCTTCCAGCTGCTCTTCGCTCAGCGCTTCCTTGATGGCTTCGCGTGCGGCGGCAACAGCGGCGGTGCGCTCCTGCTTGTCCGAGATCGCAAAGGCGGCGCGCATCTGCTCTTCGCCAGCGGCTTTGACCGCTTCATACAGCTCGGAGTAATCCGGTGCGGCAAAGTCGAACGGCTCTTTGGCGGCTTCTTCGGCCAGCGAGATGATCAGGTCCAGAACCGGCTGGATCTGCTCGTGGGCAAAGTTCACGGCGCCCAGCATTTCTGCTTCGGACAGCTCGTAAGCTTCGGATTCCACCATCATCACGGCGTTCTTGGTGCCGGCAACAACCAGGTCGAGACGCTGATCGGGGTTCAGGCGCAGGTCCTGCATGTCGTCGACGGTCGGGTTCAGAACGTATTCGCCGTCCTCGAAACCAACGCGGCAGCCGGCGATCGGGCCCATGAAGGGGGCGCCGGAAATGGTAAGCGCAGCCGAGGCAGCGATCATTGCGACGATGTCAGGGTCATTGACCAGATCGTGGGACAGCACGGTGCACATCACCAGAACTTCGTTCTTGAAGCCGGGGACGAACAGCGGGCGGATCGGACGGTCGATCAGACGGGCGGTCAGGGTTTCCTTCTCGGTGGGGCGGGCCTCACGCTTGAAGAAGCCGCCGGGCACTTTACCCGCGGCGTAGTATTTTTCCTGGTAGTGCACGGTCAGGGGAAAGAAGTCCTGGCCGGGCTTTTGCTGGCGGGCAAAGGTGACGTTTGCCATAACCGAGGTTTCGCCGAGGGTGGCAATCACAGAGCCATCTGCCTGGCGGGCAACCTTGCCGGTTTCCAGTGTGAGCGTTTCCTCGCCCCACTGCATTGATTTCTTCGTAACGTTGAACATGTCAGCATCCTAAGTGGGAGCACTCCCAGGCGTATCCCGGGTCTCCCGTTGTCATGGCGGCCCCATTGCCGCCGGCCCCCTCCATCTTTCTTTCGAGCGCCGGGGCCATGGCGCAACGTCTCAGATGCCCGGCCCATACATCACTTTGGCCCGGAATGAAAGAAAAACAGCTCGTGGAGACCTACAGGAAGGAGGTTCACGCCTCTGCGGCGCGTTTCAGCATTGCGGCCTCAACAGCGGCAAGGCGTGCAATGGCCTGCCGGTCGGTTCCGCCATCCTGTTTCACCTTCATCCAGATGCTGCGGCAAGAGCGCGGCGACCACGGCAGGGCAGCCTCTTGCATCCAGGCCCGCAGGCTGGGCGGCAAGCGGTCATACTCCGTCATCGCATTTCCGGTACGTTTGCGGATGGGCAGGCCGGTGGCGCCCAGATTGCGGCGTCGCGGGTGTGGCATAGGTGTCCTTCGAAATGCTGCTTCGATATGTAATAACATATCAAGTTGAAGCGGCAAGCTGCCGGTACTTCGGGACCCGGATCGCGCCCTTTCCTTGCCGGTGGGGCCATCGGGCGGTTAGCTTCGCCTGATGAGCAAAGACACGGACGACATTGAAATCAGCGACGCGATGGTCGGCGATATCCTTGCGACCGAGGTGCCGCAATGGGCTGGCCTTCCGCGGAGTCGCATCGAATCGTCTGGGACGGACAATTGCATGCTCCGTATCGGGGAGCAGATGGTTTTGAGGGTTCCGCGCCGGTGGTCGGCAGCTCAGTATCTGGCCAAGGAGTTGGACTGGCTGCCGCGCCTACAAGGTCTGCCGCTTGCGGTTCCGGTGCTGCGGTACCGGGGCTGTCTGCAGGATGATCTGCCCTTTGGCATATTCGACTGGATCGAAGGGGATCTCGCAAACCCCGCAAGGATTGCGGACCCGGTTGCGGCGGCGCAAAGCCTTGCGGATTTTCTGACGGCGCTGCACCGGACCGACACGGAGGGCGCACCCGTTGCGGGGGAGGCCAACAACCGGCGTGGCGTCGCGCTGCAGGAACTGACCCACGTGGTACATCCGGCCATCGGCATCCTCAAAGATGAGATCGACGCAACGCGCGCACGTTGCCTGTGGGACGCGGCCTGCGATGCCGGGTTTCAGGACCGACCCGTCTGGCTGCACGGGGATCTGAAGGCGGACAATCTGATTGCCCGGGATGGTACCTTACGGGGGGTGATCGACTGGGGCCTGTCGGCAGTTGGCGATCCCGCCGTCGATTATGCGGCGGCCTGGACCTGGGTGGACCAGGCGGCCCGCACCGCGTTTCGCGACCGTCTGGAACTGCAGGACCGCGCGTGGGTACGGGCTAGCGGCTGGGCGCTCTATTGTGCGGTCATTGCCCTCAGTTTCTATCGTGGCGGCAAGAATGAGGCGCTGTGCCGACAATCACGGCTGACCCTGTCCCGGCTGGATCTACTGCGCTAGGTGAATGGAGGGGATCGGTTAGCCGGGAAGCCCATCGATGGTTTCCGCAGTCTCAATCGCATCGGTCCAGGCCGCGCGGCTGGCGTAGCAGATGCGGGCCGTGGGCCGGATAGGGATCTCACTGTCCAGCGCACCTGCGGGCACGACCAGCAGGGCGCCATCCATCTGAAGCGTCGGCAGCGCTGATCCGCAGTCGGTGCAAAAGCTTTTGACGTGCTGTGTTTCAGGCAACTGGAAACTCTTGACCCTGTCCCACCCGGTTAGCCATTCAATCTCTGCCTGGGTGGAAAACAGATTGGCCGCATGCGCGGACCCGCTGTCCTTGCGGCAGCGCGCGCAGTGGCACAGGAAGAAGCTTTCGAATGCGCCGCGGATGTGAAACCGGACAGCACCGCACAGACAACTTCCCGAGCAGCTTCCCGAGGTCAGGTGTTCCATATTTCTGCTCTTTCATTGTCTGAGCTGGGAAAGCGCGCTTCACACGCAGTAAAACCCTACATCATGTGTCGGCAGCCGGTAAACGAGGGCTGGTGATGGGCCAACCACATCCCATCCGGTTCCCGCCAATAAAAAACGCCCGCTCCTTTCGGAACGGGCGCATGCATCGAAATGCAAATGTCGCGCTTAGCGGCGGATGCCCAGGCGCTTGATCAGGTCCTGGTAACGGGCCTCATCCTTGCCTTTGGTGTAGTCCAGCAGCTTACGACGCTGAGCAACCATCTTCAGCAGACCACGACGACCGTGGTTGTCTTTCTTGTGGGTCTTGAAGTGCTCGGTCAGGGTGTTGATGCGCGAGGTCAGAATGGCAACCTGGACTTCGGGCGAACCGGTGTCGCCTTCCTTGGTTGCGAATTCTTTCATCAGGCGTGCTTTTTCTTCAGCAGTAATCGACATCGGGGTCTCCTTTGAAAAGGTTAGAGAAATGGCGCAGGCCGGGATGTCGTCCAGCACAGGCCCATGGAGAAGTCCGCCGCGATTCCACGGCAGATGCGGGCGTATAGGCGGTTTTGCGGCAAAAAGCAAAGGAGATTCGCCGGTTCCCGGTTTTTCGCCCTTAGGCGTTCAGGCCCGGCGCCAGCGCGGGAAAGGATCGGGCAGATCCGTCAGCCTCTCCAGCGCATCGACATCGGGAACCGCCATCAGGCAGGCCTCCAGCTGTGCCTTCAGGGATGGCCAGTCGATCCCGCTGCCGATGAATACCAGTTCCTGCCTGCGATCACCGAAGGGGTCCTGCCAATGCGCCTGCAGGTATTCCTGCGCCTGGGCATGAGTGGGCCTGCGTTCTTCGGGAACTGTGGCCCACCATGTCCCCAGCGGCGCAACGCTGGACAGGGCACCGGCAAGCGAGAATTCCGCCACCCAATCGGGGCGGGTGGCAATCCAGAAATGCCCCTTGGCGCGGATCACGCCGGGCAGATCCGCATTCAGAACCCGGTGGATCGCCGCCGGATCAAAGGGCGCGCGGGCGCGAAAGACGAAGGACTGGATGTCATATTCATCGCTTTCGGGCGTGTGATCGGCAAAACCATAGAGTTCCTTGGCCCACATCGGGTGCTCATGCGCGGTTTCAAAATCGAACAGGTGGGTGTCGAGGATATCTTCTGGCGCGACCTCGCTGTGATCGACCTCGATAATGCGGGCATCGGCGTTGAGGCTGCGGATGATCTTGCGCGCGGCATCGGTGCGGACTGGGCCTGCGTCGGACACCTTGTTGAGGATCACCACATCGGCAAATTCCATCTGATCGGTCAGCAGGTGGACAAGGCTGCGTGTGTCCGCTTCGCCCATCGTCTCGCCCCGGTCGCCAAGCTGATCGTGGCTGGAGAAGTCATCCGGCAGGTTCACCGCATCGACCACGGTCACCATGGTATCCAGCCGCGCAACGTCGGACAGGCTGACGCCCGTCTCATCGCGGAAATCAAAGGTCGTCGCCACCGGCAGCGGTTCGGATATGCCGGTCGATTCGATCAGCAGGTAATCGAACCGGCCCGTTTCCGCGAGACGGCGTACCTCGGCCAGAAGATCGTCACGCAGGGTGCAGCAGATGCAGCCGTTGGACAGTTCCACGAGGGTTTCTTCGGTCTTGCTCAGCTCGGGCGTATTGGCGCGGACCAGATCGGCGTCGATGTTCACCTCTGACATATCGTTGACAATCACGGCGACGCGGCGCCCGTCGCGGTTGTTCAGCACCCGGTTCAGCAAGGTGGTTTTGCCCGCACCGAGAAATCCGGACAGCACTGTGACGGGAAGGCGAGAATCCTGCATGGTTTGCTCCAATTGTAATGTTATTACATAGCAATCACGAGAGAAGCAAAGGCGCAACCCTGCAAGCCGTCTGTCCGTGCCGGTTCAGGCAGCAATCTGATCGGTCAGCTGGGCAGCAGGTCGGCGAAGGTCGGATCGTTCACATCGACCAGTTGAATGTCCGAGGCCGATAGCGGCGCGGCACCACTCACGCGCAAGGCCTCGGTGCCGTTCACGCGGATTACCTGCTCGTCCGGGGCATCGGGATCCTGTTCCACGGTGATCTCCGGTTCCGATTCGGCGCCGGGGGACCAGAGAACCATGAGTTGGTCCTCTTCGGGATCATAATCGACCAGTTCGACAGGGGGCTGGTCGCCATCCGGGGCTCCGTCGATATCTCCGGCCATGATCAGATCGGCGCCGCTGCCCGCAGTGACGATATCCCCGGCTCCGGCAACCAATGTGTCATCGCCATCGCCCCCGTTCAGGAAATCGCTGGTGTCATCGTCATCGGCGCCCCAGACCAGATCGTTGCCCCGGCCACCGAACAGCGTGTCGTTCTGGGTGCCACCGCTCAGCGTGTCATTGCCATCGTTGCCATGCAGTGCGTCGCTGCCTTCGCCGCCGCTCAGCACGTCGTGACCCTGGCCACCGTGGGCCACATCCTCGGCGCCGCCGCCGGTCAGGGTGTCATTGCCGAAGTGACCATACAGCGTGTCATCGCCATCCTCGCCAGCAATGTGATCGTCGCCATCTTCACCATGCAGCAGATCACGTCCCCAGCCACCCACAAGCGTGTCATCGCCGTCGCCACCGTGCAGGACGTCATGGCCGCCGTCGCCAGACAGGGAGTCGTCGCCTTCGTTGCCGTCCAGCTGGTCATCGCCATCGCCACCGAACAGAATATCGGCCCAATCGCTGCCGGTCAGCAGTTCGGGTTCATCGGTGCCGGACAGGTTGAGCCCATCCGTGGCACTGTCGGTGCCGTCACCGGTTTCGCCATCGGTGGTCGTCCCGGTGTCGCCGCTGCCACTGGCAGAGCCGTCATCTGTAGCGGTGCTGTCCAGGTCGTCGGGGTTCAGAAATTCGGAAGGCGGCACGATGACGGCTCCGGTGTCCTCACCGGAGCCTTCGCCCGCTGCCTCATCCGAGTCGTCGGTGTCGTTCAGATCGTCGTCACCGCCGCTGAAATCCACAAACATGGCCCCGCCAACAGCCACAAGACCAAAAAGGCCGGCCAACCAGAGCATCGGCCCCACTCCTTACGCAACAAATTTCTATCCCTGAGTATACTCTCGCACAATTAAGGATTTGCCTCCAAACAAACCGGGAACATCGGTTAACGAAATAATACCGGGGTCGGCGCCTTTGGGATCATGCCCAGGGTTGCGGCTGCTGGCTGTACGCGATGTAAAGCGGGTGTTTCGGATGGCCGTGTTTGCTGAGGCCAAGGTGAAACAGAGGCTGTCCGGTGGCCCTTAGCGCATTTTCAATGCGGGAGCCTTGATCGCGGTGGGCGCCATGGGTGCCCCAGGCACAGATGATCTGATCGGCCCACTCCGCGCCGGACAGGATCGCGGCCTCATTCTCGGGCCCCTCGGGATCCTTGGCGGCGCGCATCACCCGCGGGTCAGTGGCGCGGATGGCAAAGATATTGGTGGCCCGGAAGCCGCCAAACCCCAACGTGCGCGCCCGTCTTTCGCAGCGTTCGATGGTCGGGTCGTTCTGCACCTCGGTCGCAGTCGAAGGGTTCAGCATCACGAACATCACCTTTGCCCCCTTTGGATCCCAGACGCGGGTCAGGCTATAGCGATAGATCTCGCAATCCGAATAGACGGCAGTCGAGGGCGCGTCGCCCTTTGTATGGCTGCGGGTGATCATGGGGCAGGGATGCCACGCTGCCCCCAGAGGGGCAAGCGCGGGCGTTACTGGTTGAAGACGCGGCTCGGGTGCAGCTCACCCGCCTTGTAGATGCCGACGGCGACGGCCTTTCCGTCAATCGAGGCCCAGGCTTCATCGCCGTACTCCACATCCGAAGCCAATACCATGCCAGGGTTTCCGTTGCGCAGGCGGGTGGCGCCCTCGGGCGTGCATTTCAGCTCGGGCAGGTCGGCCAGACCTTCCTCCAGCGGGCGCAGATGGCTGTCGAGCTCTGGGGTGCGCTGCATCCGTTCGATCTCTGCCAGCGACAGACCATCGGCGGCGTCAAACGGTCCCGACCAGATGCGGCGCAACTCCTTAACATGGCCATGACAGCCAAGCGCGGCACCCAGATCGCGCGCGATGGAGCGTACATAGCCGCCCTTGCCGCAGGTCATTTCCAGCACCACATGATCGGGATCGGGGCGGTCCACCAGCACCAGTTCCTCGACCCACAGGGGGCGGGCGGCGATCTCGAAATCCTCGTCGCCATCGCGGGCAAGTTTATAGGCACGCTGCCCGTCGATCTTCACGGCCGAGAATTTCGGCGGCACCTGCATGATCTCACCGATGAATTGACCCAGCGCGGCCTTGATTTCCTCGTCGGAAGGGCGCGCGTCGCTCTGGGCGATCACCTCGCCTTCGGCATCGTCGGTGTTGGTCGCCTGCCCCAGCCGCACGGTAAAGGTATAGGCCTTCAGCGCGTCGGTGATATAGGGAACCGTCTTGGTTGCCTCACCCAGGGCCACGGCCAGAACACCCGTCGCCTCGGGGTCGAGCGTGCCCGCATGGCCGGCCTTCTTGGCCTCAAGCGCCCAGCGCACCTTGTTCACGACTGCGGTAGAGGTCAGCCCTGCGGGCTTGTCCACTACCAGCCAGCCGGAAATATCGCGCCCCTTGCGTTTGCGTGCCATGCCTGTTCCTCGATGATGCTGAAAGAGGCGCGCGGGGTAGCGCAGCCAGAACAGCCTGTCAATTGTGCCGGATCTGTTGTGGCGCCATTTCTATGCCCAGTTTATGCTCAGGCGGGCTGCACGGCGGCTATTCGACGACGCCCACCACCGGCCCCATCGAGAACCCGGCATCCGACCGGCCCATCTGGGGTGCGTGCAGGCGCGAAATATTACCGTCAAAGTACAGCGCATTGGGCAGCTTCAGGTAGTCGCGGAACAGGCTGCCGAATTGGTGAAACGTCACCGCATTGCGCGAGATGACAAAGACCGCGCGCTGCCCGTCTGCCGAGGTGCCGACACCGTTGCGCACGTAGTAGGAGGTCGAATCCGGCAGGAACCGTGGGTGCAGCTCTCCGTCGATCACCAGCATCGGCCCCGACTGGGTGGCATCGCGGCAGCTGGTGCCCTGATCGCGGAATTTGAGCGTTTCGATCACATCGGCGCGGTTATCGTTGATGCAGAAGATGCCATTCGGCAGCAGGCCGAAATTGCCGGGGCCCGCATTGGGGACAAGCCGCATTTCCTGCTGGCCATCCTCGACATAAAGCCCGACCGGAGAGCGGTCGGCGTGATACATTCCGGCGTTGGTGGCAAAGGAGAGGGAATTTCCCTCTTTGCCGAGGTCGGCATCGATGGCGGCAAAATGGCCGTAGGGTTTCCCCTCTGCGTTCCGCAGGAACAGCCGCAACTCTTCCTTGCCCGCGTCCACTTCGCAGATGGTGTAGCGGCTGCCATCATAAGAGGCGTCACGGCATTCGACGGCTGCGGCGACCGAGGCCGACAACCCCAGGCAAAAGGCGGCAAGCGCAACTGCCGCCCCCAGGATCAATCGTCGATATCGCGGCGCACCGCGTCCTGGTTCAGCATCCGGCGGGTGTCATCCATCTGATCAAAGGTCTGATCCAGCTGGAACCGCAGATCCGGCGCGTATTTGAGGCCGAGCTTCTTGCCCGCCATGCGGCGCAGCTCACCCTTGTTGCGGGCCAGCAGCTTCAGCACCTCGTCCTGCCCCTTGCCACCGAGCGGCAGCACATAGGCAGTGGCGATCTTCAGGTCGGGTGAAATGCGGACCTCGCCCACCGTGATCGACATGCGGTTGAGTTCGGGGTCATGCACATCACCGCGCGCCAGCACCTCGGACAGGGTGCGGCGGATCAGTTCGCCGACGCGCAGCTGACGTTGAGAGGGGCCGGGGCCATCGTGGAATTTGTTCTTTGCCATATCTTCGATCTATGCCGAAAGCTGCCCTTTGCCAAGACGTGCGCAAGACGGTAGGACAAAACCAGCAAAAGAACGAAGCGCCAGCCAGCGAAAAGGATCGGGCCAATGACTCATAAACCGGGGATCGTGATTACCGGAGCATCCGGGCGTATGGGGCAGATGCTGATCAAGACGGTTCTGGACAGCGACAAGGCGACCCTTGTGGGCGCGGTGGAACGCAGCGGTCACGATTGGGTCGGCCGCGACGTGGGGGAAGCAATGGGCGGCGTGCCTGTGGGTGTCACCGTCACGGATGACGCGCTTGAGGCTTTTTCCAAGGCGCAGGCGGTGATCGATTTCACCGCGCCCGAGGCCACGCTGGAATTTGCCGCCCTTGCTGCGCAGGCCCGCGCCGCGCACGTGATCGGCACCACCGGCATGACGGATGAACAGATCGCCCAGCTGGCGCCCGCCGCGCGTCACGCGGTGATCGTGCGTGCGGGCAACATGTCCCTTGGCGTCAACCTGCTGGTGCAGCTGACCAAGAAGGTCGCCGCCGCGCTGGACGAGGATTTCGATATCGAGGTGATCGAGGCGCACCATCACCACAAGGTCGACGCGCCTTCCGGCACCGCGCTGATGCTGGGCGAAGCCGCCGCCGAAGGGCGCGGGGTCAATCTGGCGGATGTCTCGGACCGGGGCCGCGACGGCATCACCGGTGCGCGTAAACGCGGCGATATCGGCTTCACCGCGATTCGCGGTGGTGACATCGTCGGGGAGCATGACGTGCTGTTCGCCGGTGCCGGAGAGCGCATCGTGTTGCGCCACATGGCCACCGACCGCGCCCTGTTCGCCCGTGGCGCGCTGAAGGCGGCGCTGTGGGGGCAGGATAAATCCCCCGGTGAATACGACATGATCGACGTTCTGGGGCTTTGACACCGGCCTGAACCTGCGGCGCGGTCAGGCCATGGGGTGGCAACATGACAAGGCCGTCGCCGTTATTACCCCTTCACAGTTTTTGAAAATCAGATTGCGAATAAAGGGGCTGGAGAAAACTATGGTTTTTTCATGGAAGTATTTGAGGGTCTTCTACGCATCTTTGTTTGTGTATTGCGGCTTGTTTACAAGTGCCCTGCATGCAGATGAGCAGGTTCGTGTGCGGCTGTTTTCGCCTCCGCCAAATTTGATGAGCTACCTATTTCGCCTTGACGAAACCGAAGTCTTCTCACGGGAGCCGGGGTGGGTCGCGACCGAGGATGTTGACTTGTTTGTAGTCTTTACGTCCGACTTCCAGGATCTGGATTTTGTACCAGAGGTTTTTGCTCCTCCGCTTCAAGTTTTGGCTAGAGATACCGAGAAGTTGACCAGCGGAAACCAGCTCATCACTGGAGTGACTTTGAAGCGAGTTTTCGGGGATGACTGGCCACTTTCGGCTGAAAGCAGTTTGATGTTCCTACAGGTCGAAATCTTGAAGCAGCGGATGAAGCAATCCGTTTCCACGCCTGACATCTCAGGTGACGAACGAGAAAAGCTAGAGGAATGTATGATGGCTACGATGATCTTGGGCGCCTATGATGCGCGCTTCACTGGCGAAGTGAATCTTGCTTTGCCATCTTGCGCCGGATTCATTTTGGCCGATAGGTGATTTCTAATTTTTGAAGAACAAGGAATGAGAGCAAAGGCCTTTTCAGGCGGGTCTGTGAACCTTGACTGATCATGAACAATCGCCAGAAAGCCTGCCGATCCCCGTCAAGAACCTAACACAGCTCTTCAAACCCTTCGGTTGCCTCTGCGATAGAGGCTTCGAACTGTTCGATCATCGGCATGACGATCGGCTCCACGTCCTTTTCCCAGACGGGGCCGTCATAGAAGGCCGCCTTGATCCGCTCGCGCTCCTCCATTGATGGAAATGCTCGCAGCCAATGCACTACGTCGGGATCCTCAAGATCGCGCACCGGGCCAAAGACCAGCATCCCGGCATCGCGCAGGGCCGGGCGGTTCACGGTCTCGAAGAACCGGATAAACTCTTCGCGCTATCCGGTTTTCAACCGGTAACGGCGGATTTCTAAGATCATTTGCAGTCTCCGGCTTTGAGAAACATTCGGGCCAGCCATCAAAAATCGATGGCGATGCCTTTCTTTTCCCAGTCGCCATAGCGGGCGGGGTCGGGGCCGTCGCGCCCGCCAAGCTCGGTCGGGGGTGGTGCCTTGGCAGCTTCGGCCTTGCGGCGCTCTTCGGCTTCGGCCAGGGCGCGCTTGGCTGCGGGGGGCAGGTCTTTTTCTGCGGGGCCTTGCGGCGTGGTCTCGTCGCTCATCGCGGGTTCCTTTATGCTTGGGCCATGATATACGCCCCTGTCCGGCGGGAACAAGCCGCCGCGATGCAACGTCCCTCTGACCCCATGCTGGCCTTGCGCCGCCATAGAAAGCCGAGACCCGATGTCCGACAAAGCCCCCGATGCGCTGCAGGCCCGCAGAACCACGATCTATCTTCTGGATCAGGTGCTGGGCGAAGGGCGGCTTCTGGCTGAGTGTTTTGCGGCGGGCGCCCTTGAAAAGCTGCAGCCGCAGGATCGCGCACGCACCCAGCGGCTGGCTCTGGAAGTGCTGCGCAGCCTAGAGCGCGCTGACCGGATCCTGCAGAAACACCTGAAAAAGAAACCACCGCTGACGGTGATGAACGCGCTGCGCCTTGGCACGGTCGAGCTGTGCTCGGGTGGCGCGGCGCATGGGGTGGTCAATGCCATGGTGACCATCGTGTCGAAACACCGCCGCCATGGTCAGCTTAAGGGCATGGTCAACGCGGTGCTGCGCAAGGTTGCCGATCAGGGGCCTGCGGAATGGGCCAAGCTGCGCATCCCCCGCCTGCCGAACTGGCTGCGCAAACCGCTGGTTCAGGCCTGGGGCGCCGAGGCGGTGCTGGGCATGGAGGCCGCGCATTTTGCAGGCGCGCCGCTGGATATCACCGCCAAACCCGGCGCAGACTTGTCGGCGCTGGGCGGCGATCTCATGCCCACCGGGTCGCGGCGTCTGGCCGATGCCGGTCAGGTCTCGGCGCTGCCGGGGTATGAGGCCGGGGACTGGTGGGTGCAGGATGCAGCCGCCGCGCTGCCCGCGCAGATGCTGGATGTGCAACCCGGCGAACGGGTGCTGGATCTCTGCGCCGCACCGGGCGGAAAGACCATGCAAATGGCCGCAGCCGGGGCGCAGGTGACCGCCGTTGATGCTTCTGCCGGGCGGATGGAGCGTTTGCGCGAAAACCTTGCCCGCACCGGGGTGAGCGCGGATCTGATTGTGGGCGATGCGCTGGAGCAGGCCGGGCAATTCGATGCGGTACTGCTGGATGCGCCCTGTTCGGCCACCGGAACGATCCGGCGCCACCCGGATCTGCCCCATGCCAAGGATGGCAGTGAATTCGGCGGGCTCATCGAATTGCAGGCTCAGATGCTGGCCCATGCCTGGGATCTGGTCAAACCCGGCGGGCGCATGGTGTTCTGCACCTGCTCCCTGTTGCCGGATGAGGGCGAATGCCAGGTCGAAGAGGCGCTTGAGATGTTTCCGGACATGACAGCCGACCGCGAGTGTTTTGACGGTCTGGGCACCGATCCGGCCTGGATCACCGAGGAAGGCGGCTTGCGCCTGCGTCCGGATTACTGGGCGGATCGGGGCAGCATGGATGGGTTTTACATGGCGCTCTTGCGCAAGGCGGGCTGATCTTTAGCCCACCAGAACGCACACTGATTCTGCCCGGCGGGGCAATTCCGCCGGTGCCGCCGGAGGGTGTCGCATTCGTCGGTGACTTGAACCCTTCCCCGGGTTATGCTGCGCCCAAAACGCCAGTGGCGTGAGGCAAAAGAGCATGTCCAGATACGATAGAATGGCGGGGCGCAGCACCCGCCTGCTGAACCGGTTATATGCCTGGCGGGCGCGCAAGCAGCCTGCGGCGACGGGATTCGTATCGCAGCCTGAACCCCGCACCATCGGCAGCTTCGCCCGCGGGCGGCAGCTGGTGGCGGGCAACCTGCTGCTCGCGGGGTATCTGGTCGAATCGACAACCACGGGTCTCTGGGAAGTCACGGCACCGGACGCCGCCTTTGACGCCGAGCGGCACGGTTTTGCCTGGCTCGATGATCTGGCGGCGGTCGGCGATATCAAGGCCCGCGTCAAGGCGCAGAACTGGGTCTGGGGTTGGATCAAGGCGCACGGGCGCGGCTCGGGGCCCGGTTGGTCGCCGGATCTGACGGGACGGCGCGTGATTCGATGGATCAACCATGCGATTTTCCTACTGAACGGCAAGGAACGTGCGGAATCTGAGGCCTTCTTTCGCTCGCTATCGCAACAGACATGGTTCCTGGCCCATCGCTGGCAGGGGGCCACGCCTGGCCTGCCACGCTTCGAGGCGCTGGCGGGGCTGATCTATGCGGGGCTTGCCCTTCAGGGGCAGGAGGCGCTGGCTGATCCCGCCATCCGTGCCCTGAGCGCAGAATGCGACCGGCAGATCGACGCGCAGGGCGGGTTGCCGACCCGCAATCCCGAAGAACTGCTTGAGGTCTTTACCCTTCTGACCTGGACTGCCGCGGCCCTGCACGAAGCTGGGCGCAGCGTGCCAGCGGCGCAGACCGCGGCCATTGAGCGGATTGCACCGACGCTGCGCACCCTGCGCCACAGCGATGGCGGGCTGGCACGGTTCCACGGTGGCGGCCGGGGGCTGGAAGGCTGGCTTGATCATGCGCTGGCGGCCAGCCACGTATCGGCGCGCCCGGTCGAAGGGTTGGCGATGGGCTATGCCCGCTTGTCGGCACGCCGGACCTCGGTGGTGATTGACGCGGCCTTGCCACCGCAGGGGCGGGCCTCGGCTAACGGTCATGCCTCCACCCTTGCCTTTGAACTGACCTCGGGGCGGCGGCCTTTGATCGTCAATTGCGGCTCGGGAGAGACCTTTGGTCTGGAATGGCGCCGCGCCGGGCGGGCCACACCATCGCATTCGACCCTGTGCCTGGAGGGCCATTCCAGCGCCCGGCTGGCACCGCCCAGTCGCGGCACCGGTCAGGAGGAACTGGTTGGCGGCCCCACCGACGTGCAGATTCAGCTGGAGCAGCTCAGCGATGGCAGCCGGTTTCAGGGCGGCCATGACGGATACGCGCGCGAATTCGGTCTGACCCATGCGCGCACGCTGGATCTGGGCTTTGACGGGCGCGCGCTAGCGGGCGAGGACATGCTGGTAGCGCTGGATGAGGCGGCCGAGCGGCGCTGT
This sequence comes from Phaeobacter sp. CAU 1743, assembly GCF_039839315.1. Taxonomy (NCBI): domain Bacteria; kingdom Pseudomonadati; phylum Pseudomonadota; class Alphaproteobacteria; order Rhodobacterales; family Roseobacteraceae; genus Phaeobacter; species Phaeobacter sp. CAU 1743. The sequence continues at coordinate 118,658 of NZ_JBDOQR010000002.1, forward strand.
TCAAAGGCGCTGGACAGCCATGGAGAACGCGGGATCGGCTTTGATATCCGCCTGCATCTGCACCCGGAAGTGGATGCAACCCTTGACTTGGGCGGCGCGGCGGTATCCATGGCGCTCAAGAGCGGCGAAATCTGGGTTTTCCGCCACGACGGCACCTGCGAATTGAAGCTGGAGCCGGGCGTTTACCTGGAAAAGACCCGCTTGAAGCCGCGTGCGTCAAAACAGATCGTTCTATCTGGCCGGGTCATCGACTATGCAACCCGCGTCCGGTGGACGCTCAGCAAGGCACAGGAAACTGCCGAAGCCGTGCGCGACCTGAACCGGGACGACCCCGAGATTTTTGATTGAGCCTGCAAAGGACCGCCCTGCCATGACCGATCTTCACCCCGTACGCCGTGCGCTGCTTTCCGTATCCGACAAGTCCGGTCTGATTGACCTTGGCAAATCGCTGGCCGAGCGTGGCGTCGAGCTGCTGTCCACCGGCGGCACCGCCAAGGCGCTGCGCGATGCGGGGCTGGACGTGAAAGACGTCTCGGACGTCACCGGTTTCCCGGAAATGATGGACGGTCGCGTGAAGACCCTGCACCCGATGGTGCATGGCGGGTTGCTGGCGCTGCGTGACAACGACGCCCATGTGGCGGCGATGAACGAACACGGCATTGGCGCCATCGATCTTCTGGTGGTGAACCTCTACCCGTTCGAGGCGGCACTGGCCCGTGGTGCGGATTACGATGAGATGATCGAGAATATCGACATCGGTGGTCCGGCGATGATCCGCGCGGCCTCCAAGAACCACCTGTTCGTCAACGTGGTGACCGACGTCGAAGACTATGACGCCCTGCTGGCCGAGCTGGACGCGAACGACGGTCAGACCTCTTATGTTTTCCGCCAGCGTCTGGCGCAGATCGCCTATGCTCGCACTGCGGCCTATGACGCTGCTGTCTCCAACTGGATGGCAGGTGCGCTGGAGCTGGAAGCACCGCGTCGCCGCGCCTTTGCCGGTGAGCTGAAGCAGACCCTGCGCTATGGCGAAAACAGCCACCAGAAAGCAGCCTTTTACACCGATGGCTCGAACCGTCCGGGTGTTGCCACCGCCGTGCAGCTGCAGGGCAAGGAACTGTCCTACAACAACATCAACGACACCGATGCGGCCTATGAGCTGGTGGCCGAGTTCGATCCGGCTGAAACCGCTGCCGTTGCCATCATCAAGCACGCCAACCCCTGCGGTGTGGCGCGTGGAGCTACCCTGGCCGAGGCTTACCAGAAGGCATTCGATTGCGACCGCACCTCTGCCTTTGGTGGCATTGTGGCGCTGAACCAGCCGCTGGACGCCGAAACCGCCGCCAAGATCACCGAGATCTTCACCGAGGTGGTAATCGCGCCGGGTGCCTCGGATGGGGCGAAAGAGATCTTTGCCGCCAAGAAGAATCTGCGCCTCTTGCTGACAGACGCGCTGCCCGATCCGCGCAAGGCGATCACCGCCTACAAGCAGGTCTCTGGCGGTGTTCTGGTGCAGGACAAGGACGTGGGATACATCGGCATGGACGATCTGAAGGTCGTCACCGAAAAGGCCCCGACGGATGAGCAAATGCAGGACCTGCTGTTCGCCTGGAAGGTGGCCAAGCACGTGAAATCCAACGCCATCGTTTATGTCAAAGGCAGCGCCACCGTGGGTGTCGGCGCCGGCCAGATGAGCCGCCTGGACAGCGCCAATGTGGCCGCCGCCAAGGCGCAGCGCATGGCGGATGAACTGGGTCTGGACGCAAGCCTGGCCAAAGGTTCTGCCGTGGCCTCCGATGCCTTCTTCCCTTTCCCCGACGGCCTCTTGGAGGCTGCGGCTGCTGGCGCCACCTGCGTGATCCAGCCGGGCGGTTCGATGCGGGACGATGAGGTGATCAAGGCGGCCAATGACGCCGGGCTTGCCATGGTCTTTACCGGCATGCGCCACTTCCGTCACTGATCAGCGGGAACCAAGCGGAAAATGGCAGTGCGTATGATGTTCTGGGGCGCGTTCTGGGCCTTTCTTCTGGATCAGGCCAGCAAATATCTGGTGATTCACTGGATGGGCCTGTCCCAGCGCCAGAGCATCGACGTGCTGCCGCCGCTGTTGAATTTCCGCTATGGCGAGAACACCGGCATTAACTTTGGCCTGTTCGATGGCGGCGAGGATACGGCGCGCTGGGGGTTGATCGGCCTCTCGCTGCTGATCTGTGCCGTGCTGGCCATCTGGATTCGCCGCTCGCATCGCCGCGCGCGCTGGATGGCGTTGGCGGCGGGGCTGGTGATCGGCGGCGCGCTGGGCAATGTCGCGGATCGGCTACTCTATGGCTATGTGCTGGATTTCCTCAACATGTCCTGCTGCGGAATCAACAATCCCTTCGTGTTCAATATCGCCGATGTGTTCATCTTTGCCGGTGCCATCGGGCTGATCCTGTTCGACCGGAGCGCAAAAAAGCCCGCGTGACCTCGGGTGCAATATGCGTTAAAAGCGCAGGGAAACTGGCAGGAGTAACTGGGAATGCGGATCCCTTTCGGCATGATTGTTCTGGTAGGCGCGGTGGCCGTCGCGGGCTGCTCGCAAAAAGGTCTGCGTGATATTCGCAAGACCGGGACCGGGCCGGATGAATTCCTTGTGCTACCGAACAAGCCGCTGAACGAGCCCGCAGATTACAGCAGTCTGCCGGAACCAACACCGGGCGCAGGCAATATCGCTGATCCGACGCCTCAAGCCGACGCGGTCGCGGCGCTGGGCGGCAAGCCCTCTGCGCTGGTTCCCGGACAGGGTGTATCCTCCTCGGATCTGGCACTGGTCAGTGCCTCCAGCCGCTATGGCGTGTCGCCAACGGTGCGTCAGGAGCTGGCCGAGGAAGACGCCAAGTTCCTGAAGAAAAAGCGTATCACCGGGCGGATCCGCCTGTTCCCTGTCGACCGCTATGAGCAGATCTACGCCAAGCAGACGCTGGACCCGTTCGAGACAACCGAACAGTTCCGCCGCGCGGGTGTGGCAACCCCTTCTGCGCCGCCGCCAAGCGGAGAGTGAGCGGCGCCTCTGCTGCGCAGCTTGACTGGATGGCCGTCCGCCGGGCGGGTTAGCACGTTCACAATTTTGACAATTCGCTATCGTGACAGGGCGCCTTGTCTCCCTGCGACCTTGGCTTAGGTTGCGGTTCGTCAAGACATCCCCAATATGGGTAGGACTATGCCGGGTGCGCTGGTGGCTGTCTTTGCACAGCCCGACAGGCCCCGGATGTGACGGACAGAGGCAGCATGTCTTTGGAGAAATCTATTGGAGGACGCCGCATGATCCGACGGATCGCACTGGCCGCCATCGCTGTAACCGCCGTTCTTGCCGCGCCGCTGCGCGCTGCAGAACCGGCTGAGGACATGGTGACGGCCTTTACCCTTGAAAATGGCATGGACGTGGTGGTGATCGAGGATCACCGCGCGCCAGTGGTTCAGCATATGGTCTGGTACCGCGCCGGATCCGCGGATGAGCCGCCGGGTCAGTCCGGGGTCGCGCATTTTCTGGAGCACCTTCTGTTCAAGGGCACCGACAAGATGGAGCCGGGAGAGCTCTCGGCGACGGTGGCAGCCAATGGCGGCCGGGATAATGCCTTCACCAGCTATGACTACACCGCCTATTTTCAGCGCATCGCGGCGGACCGGCTTGAACTGATGATGCAGATGGAAAGCGACCGTATGGTCAATCTGCGCCTCAGCGAGGAGGAGATCGTCACCGAGCGTGAGGTGATCCTGGAAGAGCGCAACCAGCGCACCGACAGCGATCCGCGGTCCCTGTTCCGCGAACAGCTGAGTGCGGCGCAGTATCTGAACCACCGCTATGGTCAGCCGGTGATCGGCTGGCGCCATGAAATGGAGACGCTGGACAGGGAGGACGCACTGTCCTTTTACGGAACCTATTATGCGCCCAACAATGCCATTCTGGTGGTTTCGGGCGATGTGGAACCCGAAGAGGTCCGACAGCTGGCCGAAAAATACTACGGTGTGATCCCGGCGAACCCCGACCTGCCGGAACGGTTCCGCAGCCAGGAACCACCGCAGACGGCAGAGCGGCGCATGGTCTATCGTGATCCACGCGTGGCACAGCCCTATGTGCAGCGCTCTTATCTGGCGCCGGAACGCAACAGCGGCGCGCAGGAAAAGGCGGCGGCACTTTATCTGCTGGCTGAACTGCTGGGGGGCGGCAATACCTCCTATCTGGCCAATGCGCTGCAATTCGATCAGCAGCTGGCGGTCTATACCGGTGCCTTCTATTCGGGGGTGTCGCTGGACAAGACCAGTTTTTCCTTCCTTGTCGTCCCGGCCGAGGGTGTTGGGATGCAGGAGGCTGAGGATGCGCTTGACGCAACCTTTGCGCGCTTCCTTGAAGAGGGTGTCGACCCCGATCAGCTGGAGCGGATCAAACTGCAACTGCGCGCGGCGGAAATCTATGCGCGCGACAATGTGGATGGGATCGCCAATCGTTATGGTCAGGCGCTGACCTCCGGGTTGACGGTGGAGGACGTGCAGGAGTGGCCCCATATCCTGCAATCGGTCACCGCGGATGAAATCATCGCCGTCGCCCGTGAAGTGCTGCAGCCCGAGGCGTCGGTCACTGGCTGGATGGTGCGCGCAGATGAGGAGGTCACCCAATGACGGGATTTGCCATGATACGTGTCGGGCTGGTCGCCTGTTTTGCCCTTCTGATCTCTGTGCTGCCGGTCAGCGCCGAGATCCGCATCAAGGAAGTCACCTCGCCCGGGGGCATCACCGCTTGGCTGGTCGAGGATCATACGATTCCCTTCACCGCGCTTGAGCTACGGTTTCGCGGTGGCACTTCGCTGGATGCCCCGGGCAAGCGTGGCGCCATCAACCTGATGACGGGCCTTCTGGAAGAAGGCTCCGGCGAGATGCCGGCGCAGGACTATGCCCGTGCGGTCGAAAGCCTTGCGGCCAGTTTCTCTTATGACGCGGATAAGGAGGCGGTGTCGGTCTCTGCCCGCTTCCTGACCGAGAACCGGGACAAGGCCATCGACTTGCTACACCAGACTCTGGTGACGCCACGGTTTGATCAGGACGCTCTGGACCGGGTTCGGGCGCAGGTTCTGTCCGGCCTGCGGTCGGACGCTGAGAACCCCAATGACATCGCCGGGCGTGCCTTTTCCAAGATGGCCTTTGGCGATCACCCCTATGGTTCGGACGGCTCGGGCACCATCGATACCGTATCCACCCTGACGCGGCAGGACATGTTCGATGCACATGATGCGGTCTTTGCCCGCGACAGGCTGTTTGTCAGCGCCGTGGGGGATATCGACGAGGCCGCGCTGGGCACCTTGCTCGACACGCTTCTGGGTGATCTGCCAGAGACTGGCGCACCGCAGCCGGGTCCGGCAGCGGTCACGATCGAGGGCGGAACCACCGTGATCGATTATGACACGCCGCAATCCGTTGCGCTGTTCGGGCATGTGGGGATCGACCGGGAAGATCCGCGGTTCTTTGCGGCCTATATCATGAACCAGATCCTGGGCGGCGGTTCCTTCGAAAGCCGCCTGATGACCGAAGTGCGCGAAAAGCGCGGCCTGACCTACGGGGTTTATTCCTATCTCCTGCCGCGTGATCTGGGCTCTGTGTACATGGGCTCGCTCGCCTCGGCCAATTCCAAGATGGCCGAAGCGGTTGCGGTGATCCGAGAAGAATGGAGCCGTCTGGCAATGGAAGGCGTTACCGAGAAGGAATTGCAGGATGCCAAGACCTATCTGACCGGGGCCTATCCGTTGCGTTTTGATGGCAACGGCCGCATTGCCTCGATCCTGGTGGGGATGCAGCTGGACGGCATGCCGATTGACTACGTGCGCACCCGCAATGACAAGATCAACGCGGTCACTCTGGAAGAGATCAACCGTGTCGCCTCGGAAGTGCTGCAACCGGACAATCTGCATTTCGTGGTTGTGGGGCGGCCGGATGGATTGAAAACCGGCGGCTGAGCCTTGCACTTTCCCTGAAATGACAACGGGCCGGAGAGAGATCTCCGGCCCGTTTTGTTTCGGCATGCTATCCGGCGTTATTCGCCGTAGGGCACCCAGATGTTCTTGATCTCTGTCGCCGCCTCCAGGAACCGGCGGCTGTGGTCCGTGTCCCAATCCAGCGCGGTGCCATTGTTGACCCATGTGCGTTTGAGATTGCTGGCGGACGCCTTTTCGATCTCTGCCGACAGATCGGTGGAGGAAAAGCTCCAGACCGCATCGACGTTCATATGCGATGCCAGCGGCCCTGCCAGATCGACATGACTACCGGTCAGGATATTGACCACACCTGCGGGCACATCCGAGGTGTCCAGCACCTGATAGAAATCAGTTGCCGCCAGCGGGAAGGGCTCGGAGGCGGTCAGCACCACCCGGTTGCCCATGGCGATGGCGGGCGCCATCACCGAGACCAGACCCAGAAGTGGCGCCTCATCCGCGCAGAGCGCGCCGATCACGCCAACGGGTTCCTTCATCGCCAGCGCCACGCCGCGGATCGGTACGCCATGCACCTGACCGTCGTATTTGTCGGCCCAGGCCGCTGCGGTGAACAGGCGCTGGATTGAGGCTTCGACCTCCTTGGTGCCGCTGCGCCGCCCGGTCATGTGGTCGATGCGAAGGGCGAATTCCTCGGCCCGGGCCGAGAGATTCTCGCCGATATAATAAAGGATCTGCGCGCGCAGATGGCCGGTGGTCTTGGCCCAGCCCTTGGCCCCGGCGGCGGCCTCGACCGCGTTGCGCACATCCTTGCGGCTGCCAAGGCCGACATAGCCGAGAATGGCGCCCGATTTGTCATGCACCGGGCGGGAATATCCGCTGTCGGGGCGGGCCTGCTTGCCGCCGATATACATCTTGGCGGTGCGGTCGATGGGATCGGCGCCGCTGCCCTGACCGGTGAAGCCTTTGACCTGCGCCAGCGCCTTGGGTTTGCCGCGGGGTTTGGTATAGGCCGACAGCCCTTCCCAGCCTCCTTCGCGGCCAAAGCCGCTTTCGCGCACGCCGCCAAACCCGGCAGCGGCATCGAACATATTGGTGCCATTCACCCAGACCACGCCGCAGGCCAGTTTCGGCGCGATATCAAGGGCGAGGTTGACGTTCTCGCTCCAGACACTTGCGGCAAGCCCGTAATGGGTGTTGTTGGCCAGCTCGACCGCCTCGGCCGGGGTGCGGAAGGTGCAGGAGACCAGCACAGGGCCAAAGATTTCTTCCTGCATCAGCCGGTCGGCGGGGGTCAGCCCCTCGATCAGAGTTGGGCGGAAGAAACAGCCTTCCTCGGGCATGTCCACCTGCGCCTGATAGGTTGCGCCTGCGTCATTTGCGGCGACCAGATCGGTGATCGTTTTCAATTGCACCGGGTCCACCACGGCGCCCACGTCGATGCATTTGTCCAGCGGATCGCCAAGGCGCAGCTTGTCCATGCGGGCGCGCAGTTTGGCGTGGAACCTCTCCGCGATGCTTTCCTGCACCAACAGGCGCGAACCGGCGCAGCAGACCTGCCCCTGGTTGAACCAGATCGCATCCACCAGCCCTTCGACAGCTGAGTCGATGTCGGCATCATCGAAAACGATGTAGGGCGACTTCCCACCCAGTTCGAGTGTCAGCGCTTTGCCGCTGCCTGCGGTGGCTTCGCGGATGCGTCGGCCCACCGCGGTCGAGCCGGTAAAGGCGATCTTGTCCACATCCGAGGCCACGATCATCTCGCCCACGGCGCCGTCGCCGGTGACGATGTTCACAACGCCCTTCGGCAGACCCGCCTGACGGCAGATGTCTGCAAACAGCAGCGCGGTGAGAGAAGTATACTCCGCCGGTTTCAACACCACCGTGTTGCCCATGGCGATGGCAGGCGCCACTTTCCACGCGAGCATCAATAGTGGGAAGTTCCACGGGATGATCTGACCGCAGACCCCAAGGGCGGCGCGGTCCGGCAGTTCGCTTTCCATCAATTGGGCCATGCCCGCGTGATAGTAGAAATGCCGCTGCGCCAGCGGGATATCGATGTCCCGGCTTTCGCGGATCGGTTTGCCGTTGTCCATGGTTTCAAGCACGGCAAACAGGCGGCTGTGTTTTTGGAGCAGGCGCGCGATTGCATAAAGGTATCTGGCGCGGCCGGGCCCGCCCAGTTTCTCCCACTTGGGCTGGGCGCTGCGGGAGGCGGCGACGGCGGTGTCCACGTCGGTCTGCGTCGCCTGGGTCAGGGTCGCAAGCACCTCTCCGGTGGCGGGGTTCTGGCTGTTGAAGCCATCACCGGGCGCGGTGAAGGCGCCATTGATGAAATGGCCGAACCGGTCGCCCTGATCGACAAGCCAAGCCAGTGCCTCGGCGGCACTTTCGGGAGCGGGTCCATAACTCATGGTATCAAAGATCTCTTTCACGGTCATTTCAGCACTCCTCAGCCCATCGCGTGGCGGTAGCCCGCAGAATAGGCGCCGGTGACATGGTGTTCGAGCTGGCGTTCGATATCGCCCAGCAGTGAAGAGGCGCCAAAGCGGAACAGGTCGGGCTGCAGCCAGCGGTCACCCAACTCCTCCTTGATCAGCGACAGGTAGACCAGCGCGTCCTTGGCCTTGGAAATACCGCCGGCGGGTTTATAGCCGACGCGGTAACCGGTGCGTTCGTGATAGTCGCGGATGGCGCGGATCATCACAAGGCTGACCGGCAGGGTGGCATTGACGCTTTCTTTGCCGGTAGAGGTCTTGATGAAATCGGCGCCCGCCATCATGCAGATCATCGAGGCGCGCGCGACGTTGCGCAAGGATCCCAGTTCACCGGTGGCGAGGATCGCCTTTACATGGGCATCGCCGCAAGCGGCGCGGAAGGCTTTCATCTCATCATAAAGCGCCTGCCAGTTGCCACTCAGAACGTGGCGGCGCGAGATCACGATATCGATCTCATGGGCGCCCGCCTTGACGCTTTCCTCGATCTCGGCAACGCGCAGATGGAAGGGCGACAGCCCAGCCGGAAACCCGGTGGAGACCGCTGCGACCGGAATGCTGGTGCCCTTGAGCGCGGCAACCGCCGGGGCGATCATGTCGTGGTAGACGCAAACGGCGCCGGTGGTGATATCCGGGGTGCCAAGCGCCTGTAGAATGTCCGCGCGCACGGGCTGGCGCGCCTTGGCGCACAGGCGGCGCACCCGCCCCGCGGTATCATCGCCGGAAAGCGTGGTCAGGTCGATGCAGGTGATCGCCTTCAGCAGCCACGCAGCCTGATAGTCTTTCTTGACGCTACGGCATCCGGGCAGCGTCGCACAACGCCGCTCAATCGCCGAAGTATTGGCCTGCAGGCTAAGCGCCCAGTCCAGATCCAGCTCCATGCCGGGATTGCGCGGCTCACCGACCTGCGGCAGCTGCGCGTCGCCCGCGGCATTGGCCTGATTGCTTTGCGCGGAGATGTGGCTTTCCATTGCGGGGATCCTCACCAAAGTTCTGCGCGAAAGTCGCACGGGTGCGGCATCTTGGCAAGCAAGCCGCCTGCTTTCCGTGCAGTAAATTGACCGTTTGGAAAAACCGGCTCCCTTTGTTGAGAATAATTCGCATTTACATTGACAGTTTTGAGAATCGTTCTCATATTGCCTTCAACACCGGCCTGAAAACCGGCATGAAGGAGAACGAGGATGAGAGTTTCGCTCAATGGCCTGATGCGGCTTGCGCTGTTGCTGGTACTGCCGCTGACACTGGCCTTTGCGGCGGGTCGCGCCGTGGCCGAGGCACCGCTGAAGATCGTAGCCACCACGGGCATGATCGCGGATGCCGCGCGTCAGGTCGGCGGTGATGCGGTTGAGGTGCGCGCCCTGATGGGGCCGGGGGTCGATCCCCACGCCTACCGGCAGACGCGGTCGGATATCGTGGCGATGACCCGGGCGGATCTGGTACTGTATCACGGTCTTTACCTTGAGGCGCAGATGGAAAGCTTCCTGCACGATCTGTCCCGCAAGCGGAATGTGGTCGCGGTGGCCGAAGGTCTGCCAAAGGATCTCTTGCGGGCCCATGACGATTACGAGAACAAGTTTGATCCGCATGTCTGGATGACGCCGAACCTGTGGAAACGGGTGGTGATGGATATCGCCGCGGTGCTGAGCGAAGCCCGCCCGGCCGAGGCGCAAACCTTTGCGGCCAATGCTCAGGCACATCTGGCGGATCTGGACCGGTTGATCGCCTACGCGAGCAAAACGCTGGAAACCGTGCCGGAAAACAACCGGGTGCTGGTCACCGCACATGATGCCTTTGGCTATTTTGGCCGCGATTTCGGCTTCGAGGTGCTGGGCATTCAAGGCATCTCGACCCAATCCGAAGCGGGTCTGAACCGGATCGGTGAACTGGTCGATCTGCTGGTTGATCGTCAGATCTCGGCGGTCTTTGTCGAAAGCTCGGTCTCGGACCGTTCCATGCGCGCCCTGATCGAAGGTGCGGCGGCGCAGGGCCACGAGGTGCAGATCGGGGGTGAGCTGTTCTCGGACGCGATGGGCGCCGACGGCAGCTATGAGGGCACCTATCTAGGCATGCTGGACCACAATGTGACCACCATCGCCGGGGCGCTGGGCGCAGATGTGCCAGAGCGCGGCATGGATGGCAAACTGTCGGCGGGGCTTTGATCATGACACAGACAGTTGAACTGGTGCGCGATACCGAGGCAGACATCGTATCGACTTCCCCGGAAAACAGCCCGCTGGCCATTCGCGGCCTCACCGTTACCTACGGAGAGAAACCCGCTGTATTCAGTGTCGACATGACGGTCGAGCCGGGCAAGATGACGGCCATCATCGGACCCAACGGGGCGGGTAAATCGACCCTTCTGAAATCCGCACTTGGGATCGTGCCGCCGGTGTCCGGCCGGGTGCAGGTCTTTGGCCGCCCATTGGAGGCAATGCGCGCCCGCATCGCCTATGTGCCGCAGCGCGCCAGCATCGACTGGGACTTCCCGACCCGTGTCATCGACGTTGTGATGATGGGGCTCTATCGTGAACTGGGGTTGCTGGGCCGGATCCGGGGTCATCACCGGACCGTGGCGCGCGATTGTCTGGATCGGGTCGGCATGGGCGATTTCGCCGACCGCCAGATCGGCCAGCTTTCGGGCGGCCAGCAGCAGCGGGTGTTCCTGGCCCGCGCACTGGCGCAGGATGCGGACCTGTACCTGCTGGACGAACCCTTTGCCGGGGTGGATGCGGCGACAGAAAAGGCCATCATCACCGTCCTGAAATCCCTGCGTGCTGCGGGTAAGACGGTTGTGGTGGTGCACCACGATCTGGCCACCGTCGCGGAATATTTCGACAATGTCTTTCTGATCAACACCCGAAAGGTTGCCGAAGGCCCGGTCGCTGAGGCCTTTACCGCGGAAACCCTGCAGGCCGCCTATGGCGGGCGCCTCGCGACGGCGCAGATCGATCAGCTGGCGGCGGCAAAGGTCTGATCCCATGTTGATGGACGCGCTTTTCCTGCAATTGGGCTACAACGCCACGTTGGTCTCCCTTGGGGCGGCCCTTTTGGGCGGCGCAGCGGGTATCACCGGCACCTTCCTGTTTCTACGCAAACGGGCGCTGGTCAGCGATGCGGTCAGCCATGCAACCCTGCCCGGTGTTGCCATTGCCTTTTTGGTGATGGTGTTCCTGGGCGGTGACGGGCGCAACCTGGCCGGGCTGCTGCTGGGGTCTGCCGTGTCGGCGGCGCTGGGCCTTTGGTGCATGAACTGGCTGACCCGCAACACCCGTCTGGCCGAGGATGCTGCCATCGGCGCGGTCCTGTCTGTATTCTTCGGGTTGGGGATCGTGCTGTTGACGGTGATCCAGACGCTGGGCGTTGGACGGCAGGCGGGGCTTGAAGGCTTCCTTCTGGGATCGACCGCCGGCATGCTGTTCAGCGATGCGATGATCATCGCCGCAGGCAGTGCAGCGGCCCTGCTGGTGATCCTCCTGACGCGGCGACCGATGATGATGGTGGCCTTCGACCCCGAATATGCCGCTGCGCGCGGCCTGCCGGTGCACCGCATCGACCTTTTGATGATGGGGCTCGTCATGGCTGTGACCGTGGTGGGGTTAAAGATCGTCGGCCTGATCCTGATCGTCGCCCTGCTGATCATCCCCGCCGTCACCGCGCGTTTCTGGACCGAGCGGTCGGACCGTGTCGTGGTCTACGCGGGGCTGGCGGGCGGTGCCTCTGCCTATGTCGGCGCGGCGATTTCCGCCTCGGCACCCAACCTGCCGACCGGGCCGATCATCGTGCTGGTCAGTTTTGTGCTCTTTGCCCTGTCCTTGCTCTTTGCGCCCGGGCGCGGCGTGCTGGCAGCGGTGCTGCGCCACCAGCGGTTCCAGCGCCGGGTGCATCTGCGGCAGGGATTGCTGGCGCTGGCACAGGGGCAACCGATCTACGAACCGCTGACCCTGCGGCTGTTGCGCCGCGCTGGATTGGTGCGCGCTGACGGAGTGGCCACCGACAAGGGACGCGCCCGCGCCGCCAAGGCCCTGCGCGACGAAAAACGCTGGGAACTGGTGCGCAGTGATCTGGCACATGAGGCAGCTGCCGCGCTTTATGACGGGCTGCGCGAGATCGAGACCGTGCTGACCCGCGATCAGATCAGCGAAATCGACCGCCGTATCGGCGGCCCGCAGGAGGTTCCCGCAGGATGATGGGCTCTGAATTCGTTCCCCTTTCGCTGACGCCGCTGCTGATCGGTACATTTGCCGCCGTGGCCTGCGCGCTGCCGGGCAATTTCCTGCTGCTGCGCCGACAGGCCCTGATCGGGGATGCCATCAGCCATGTGGTGTTGCCGGGCATCGTGGTGGCCTTCCTGCTGACCGGAGCGATTGCGGCCGGGCCGATGCTGCTGGGCGCGGCGGGTGCAGCCGTCACCGCTGTCATCCTGATCGAGGCGGTGCGCCGTCTGGGCCGGATTGAGCCGGGCGCGGCCATGGGGGTGATCTTCACCACCATGTTTGCCGCCGGTGTGCTGCTGCTGGAACAGACCGATACCTCCACCGTGCATCTGGACGTGGAACATGCGCTTTATGGTAACCTCGAAAGTCTGATCTGGCTGGATGCTACCGGCTGGTCCTCTCTCTGGGATGCCGAGGCGCTGCGCTATCTGCCGCCGGAGTTGCCGCGCATGGGGCTGACACTGCTGGGCGTGGTGGCCTTCATCGCGCTGTTCTGGCGGGCGCTGAAAATCTCGACCTTCGACGAAGGCTTCGCCCGCACGCTGGGGATCCGCACCAATCTGCTGGGACTGGCGCTGGTGGTCACCGCTGCGGTGGCGGCGGTCGCGGCCTTTGATGCGGTGGGCTCGATCATCGTCATCGCCATGTTCATCTGTCCGCCCGCGGCCGCGCGGATGATGACCAACCGGCTGGAGGCGCAGGTCGGCTGGAGCGTCGTCTTTGCGGTGCTGTCGGCGGTGCTTGGCTATGTTCTGGCGGGCTATGGGCCGCTGTGGCTGGGCGGTACGGATGCGGTCAGCGCGGCGGGCATGATCGCTGCCGTCTCGGGCATGATCCTGGCGGTGACGGCCCGGTTCGGCCCTTGCCGCCGCCGCGCGGGGGCGCCTGCCGGAGGGTAATCCGCCGCTGCCTCGCGCGCTTTGCGGGTGGCAGAATCGAAGGGCTCCATGCTAAATTTTGCGGTATGAGCAGCCCAGACCCCCAAATCCGCGACAATTCCCGCCCCGTCATCCGGCAGCTGGAGGACAGCGCCATCAACCGGATCGCGGCGGGTGAGGTGATTGAACGCCCCGCTTCGGCCGTGAAGGAACTGGTGGAGAACGCCATCGACGCAGGCGCCACGCGGATCACGGTGGAGATTGCCGATGGCGGCAAGACCCTGATCCGGGTCACCGATGATGGCTGCGGCATGACGCCCGATGATCTGCCGCTGGCCTTGTCGCGCCATGCTACCTCGAAAATCGACGGATCGGACCTGCTCAACATTCACACATTCGGGTTCCGGGGCGAGGCGCTGCCCAGCCTGGGTGCTGTGGGACGCCTGACCATCACCAGCCGCGCCGCAGGCAATGATGCGGCGCAGATCCGCGTTGCTGGCGGTGGCATGGAGCCGGTGAAACCCGCCGCCCTGCGCGCGGGCACCGTGGTCGAGCTGCGCGATCTGTTCTACGCCACCCCGGCGCGGCTGAAATTCATGCGCACAGACCGGGCCGAGGCGCAGGCGATCGGCGATGTGATCAAGCGCCTTGCCATGGCCGAACCCTCTGTTGGCTTCACCCTGCGGGATGTGTCCGGCGGCGGCGAGGGACGCGTCACCTTCCGGGCCGATCCCCTCTCCGGCGATTTGTTCGATGCGCTGCATGGGCGGCTTGGCTCGGTTCTGGGGCGGGAGTTTGCCGAAAACGCGCTGAAGATCGACGCCACCCGCGAAGGTTTGCGGCTTTATGGCTACGCGGCGCTGCCAACCTATTCCCGCGGCGCGGCGGTGGCGCAGTTCCTCTTCGTGAACACGCGCCCGGTGAAGGACAAGATGCTGACCGGCGCCCTGCGCGCGGCCTATTTCGATTTCCTGAGCCGGGATCGCCATCCGGTGGCGGCGCTGTTTATCGATTGCGATCCGACCCTGGTCGATGTGAACGTGCACCCCGCCAAATCCGAGGTCCGCTTCCGCGATCCCGGGCTTGCCCGAGGGTTGATCGTCTCGGCCCTGCGGCACGCACTGGCCGAGGCCGGGCATCGCGCCTCCACCACCGTGGCTGGGGCGACGCTGGGCGCCATGCGCCCCGAACAGGCCACCCCGCAGTCGGCGCCACATGTCTACCAGATGGACCGCCCGTCGATGGGCGCCCGCACGGCGGCCTATAGCGCGCAGCGACCGGATTACGTGCCGGTGCCGCCCTATCAGCCCTCTCCGCCGCCGCAGAGCCAAGGCTTTGCCGAGATGCGCAGCGCCTTCAGCGGTCAGACCATCGAAGAGCCCGTGCAGCCCGCGGAACCGGGCATGCAGGAGGCGCAGGCCGAGGCCCTGCCATTGGGCGCAGCGCGCGGCCAAGTGCACGAGAATTACATAATCGCCCAGACCGCCGATGGCATGGTGATCGTCGATCAGCACGCCGCCCACGAGCGGCTTGTCTATGAAAAGCTGAAGCGGCAGATGGGTGAAAACGGCGTCGCGGCGCAGGCGCTGCTGATCCCGGAAATCGTCGAACTCTCCGACAATGACTGCGCGCGCCTGCTGGCGGTGGCGGATGAGCTGAGTAAATTCGGTCTTGGCATCGAGGCCTTTGGTGGCAACGCCGTGGCGGTGCGGGAAACCCCTGCAATCCTCGGCGAGGTCAACGCCGAGGCCATGGTGAAGGACATCTTGGACGAGCTGGACGATCAGGGCGAAAGCCAGCTGGTGCAGGCGCGGCTGGAGGCGATCCTGAGCCGGGTGGCCTGCCATGGTTCGATCCGTTCCGGGCGGCGCATGCGCGGCGAAGAGATGAATGCCCTGCTTAGGGAAATGGAGGCGACGCCCCATTCCGGCCAGTGCAACCATGGCCGTCCTACCTATGTGGAACTGAAACTGGCCGATATCGAACGTCTTTTCGGACGCACGTGATGGACAGCATGGAGGAGGCCATAGCAGCCATGGATCAGGTCGGGCCGCTGGCCCTGATGGCGGGCGGCTTTGCGGCGCTGCTGATCCTGCTGCTGTTCCTCTCCATGCGCGCCTCGGCCCGCGCGGCTTCGGCGGTGGCACCTCTGGCGCAGCAGATGGAATATCTGGGCCAGTCTGTGCAGCAGCTGCGCGGCGGTTTGCAGCATGTGTCGGACATGCAGGCCAATGCGCAGGTGCAGATGGTGCAGACGGTCGAGGCACGGCTGACGGATGTGCAGCAGCATATGAACGATAGGCTGGCCGACAATGCCCTGCGGCAGGCCCGCGCCATGGCCGAGATGCAGGAACGCATGCAGGAAAGCCTGCACGGCAGCGCCAAACGCACGGTGACCTCTCTGACGCAGTTGCAGGAGCGGCTGGCGACCATCGACAAGGCGCAGGACAATATCACCAAACTGTCGGGCGATGTGCTGAGCCTGCAGGATATCCTGTCGAACAAGCAGACCCGGGGCGCCTTTGGTGAGATCCAGCTGAACGACATCGTCTCAAAGGCACTGCCTGCGGATGCCTATACGCTGCAGGCGACGCTCAGCAACGGCAAGCGTGCCGATTGTCTGGTGCATCTGCCGAACCCGCCGGGGCCGATCGTGATCGACAGCAAATTCCCGCTGGAACCCTATGAGGCGTTGCGCCGAGCCGAAACCCAGGATGAGCTGGCCTATGCGGCGCGGCAGATGAAAACGGCCTTGCGGGCGCATATCCGGGCAATATCCGAGAAGTACATCATTGAGGGCGAAACCGCCGATGGTGCGATCCTGTTCCTGCCTTCCGAAGCGGTCTATGCCGAGCTGCACGCCAATTTCACTGGCGTGGTCCGCGAAGGGTTTGCGGCGAAGGTCTGGATCGTCTCGCCCACCACCTGCATGGCGACGCTGAACACCATGCGCGCGATCCTGAAGGACGCTCGCATGCGCGAACAGGCGGGGGCCATCCGCAGTGAGCTGGGCCTCTTGCACCGCGATGTGGAACGGCTGGGCGAGCGCGTCGGCAATCTGGATCGGCATTTTGCGCAAGCGGCCAAGGACGTCGCCGAGATCAAGATCAGCGCAGATAAGGCCGGGCGCCGGGCGCAGCGGCTCGACAACTTCGACTTTGAAGAGATCGACCAGGGGGCGGATCCAACCGGGACCGTGGTCCCGCTGGAGCATCCAGAGAGATGAGGGGCAGCGCAGCGGACCGGGAGTTGTGGCGACAGGCTGAGGTGGAGGCCGAGCGCGTCGTCTCAGTTCTGCGGATCGGGGTGTCGCTGGGGCTGTTGCTGATCTTCTTTCTCACCGTCTGGGACAATGTTGAAACCGTGGAAAGCTACCTGCGTCGGCAATGGCTCTTTGCACTGGCAACCATGTTTTCCTACCTGCTGCTAGGACTGTTCACCCTATGGCGCGCGCGCCGGGGGATGTTTCGCGGCTGGATGATCTGGACCGGCGTGACCTTGGACTGCGCCTTCCTTCTGGTGAATGCCTGGGTGGGGCTTGAGAATACATCCCTGCCGGGGGGCGTGACCTTCCTGCTGCCACCGATCTGGCTGGTACCGGGGGTGCTGGCCTTTGCGGTTCTGCGGTTCAACCCGTATCTGCAAGCTTATACGGTGCTTCTGATCGTCACGGGCCTGTCACTGATGGTCTTCTGGCAGCCCGAACAGGTGCCGGTGCAGGCAGCGGAGCGGGCACTGTTCCTGTTGTCCTTGCCTCCTAATATCATCCGCATTTCCATGATTGCCTTGGCCGGCATTGTTCTTGTCGTGGCCGCCTACCGGATGCGTGGGCTTTTGCACCGCTCGATCACCGAGGCGCAGGCGCGCACCAATCTGACCCGCTACCTGCCCGCCCAACTGGCCGGGCGCCTGGCGGGCGGCGGGCTGGAGGAGTTGCGACAGGGGCAGCGGCAGCAGATGGCGGTCCTGTTCATCGACATCCGCAGGTTCACTAGCTGGTCCGAGGGGCGCGATCCGCAGGAGGTCAGCGCCTATATCACCGAATTCCGCCGCCGGGTGCAGCGGGCTGCGGCGTGCAGCAACGGCTTGATCGACAAATACATCGGCGATGCCGCGATGATCCTGTTCGAAGGTGAGGACGGGGCGCAGCGAGCGCTCGATTGCGCCGGGGCGCTGGATGAAGAACTGCAGCGCTGGACGGCCTTGCGCCTGGAGGCGGGGGAAGGGCCTGTCGAGGCGGGGATCGGCCTGCACTGGGGCGAGGTCTTCTCCGGCGTGGTCGGCAATGCCGAGCGTTTGGAATACAGCGTCTTTGGCGATACAGTGAATATCGCGGCGCGGCTGGAGCAGCTGACACGGCAGGCAGATGCCCGGATCATCGCCTCTGCCGCCCTGTTTGACGCAGCTGGAGCAGAGCCCGCGCGCGACGGCTGGATTGCCCTGCCACCGGTGCATCTGCGCGGGCGCAGCAGCGGGCTCGACATCTTCGGATGGGGGCAAGGCGGCTTTGCCCCAGATCAAAGACCCGGAGAGGACACTGCTGTCTGATACCGGTAGAACCGCGAACAGCAGGAGACGAACGATGTTGGAGATTTCCGCCCGCAAGGTCGCCCAGGTGGCGATGATGGCCCGAGAGCTGGACCGGGCCGAAGGGGAGTTGCGCGCCTTTATCGACCGGATGAGCGTCGATGAGCAGGCCGAACTGACCGCGATCATGTGGATCGGTCGCGGCAGTTTCGAGGCGGAAGAGCTGTCAGAGGCGCTTGCGACGGCTCGCAGCGAAGCCACCACCCCGACCGCTGATTACCTTATCGGAACGCCGCATCTGGCCGACAATATCGAGGCCGGGCTGGAGGCCATCGGTGTGGATGTCGGGGATATCGAAGACGACGTGATCGGTCGCTGAAGGGCGCCTCACAAAAAAAGACCCGCCTGAGCGGGTCTTTTGTGTTGGCAGAGCTGTTTGGTTCAGCCTGCGTGGTCGATGATTTCCAGATGCTGGGCCAGCTTGCCGATCTCGCCCATCCATTTTTCGATCAGCTTGGGATCGCTGGGGGCAGCGTGAACGCCGGCCGGGATCTGCCGGTTCATCACCGCCTCAATGGCAAAGCTGACGGGATAGGACACGAGGCGCGCCATGGCAGTGCTGCGCTCATCGCCCCAGGCATCCATGACATAGGTCTTGTGCCAGACGACCTTGCCGTCCTTTTCCGCCTTCAGGCTGACGCAGAGAACAACCCGGTCCGCTTCGCCTTCGTCATAGGCGTTTTCGTCCCAGAACTGGTCGGACATCTCTTTCAGGCGGGCATCGCCTGCTTCGCCTTCCAGGGTCTCGACCTCCTTGAAGACATCGGCCCAGGCCTCGGACCAGCCGTTGAGCCGCAGGGTGCCGCGCACGAATTCCTTCACCGGCCAGGCCTCTTCGAACTCGTATTGCGCCATGAAGGGCAGCGAGTCGCGGTTCGGGTAGACCTCAAAGCTTTCCGGGATGGGCAGCGGCGCGTCATAGCTGCTGATCGCATCCCATGGCCGGTCCACGCGCAGCTCGGAATAATCCCGCACCGACCGCGAGGGTGAACGCAGCGCCTTCAGCACGCCAAGCGGCGACCAGCTGAATTTATAGCGGAACGGGTTCGGGGTCTTCGGAATGCCACCGCAGTAAGAGATAAAGCTGATGTGGTTCTCGGCATCATAGGCGTCCGATGCCTTGTAATCCTGCACAAGCGCGTGGGCCATCAGGTGGTCGATGCCGGGATCAAGGCCGACCTCGTTCACCAGGGCCACGCCTGCTTCGCGCGCCTTGTCATCCAGCGCGCGCATTTCCGGCGCAATGTAGGAGGAGGACACGAAATGGGCGCCTTTGGAGATCGCCAGTTCGGCCAGCTCCACGTGCCAGTCGCCGGGCAGCATTGAGACGACAACGTCCTCCGGGCTCAGCATCTGGGCCAGGTTGGCGATGGAAAAGGCGTGAATGTTGGTGGTCAGATCGCCCACCGCTTCGCGCGCCTTTTCGGGGGTGCGGTTCCACACCGCAACGTCATGGCCCGCCTCCAGAAGGCGGCGCAGGCCGGGGATGGCCGACAGGCCGGTTCCGCACCAGTGGATGGTCATGAGTGGTACTCCCTTATTTGTATTTCAGTTTGGCCAGAACGATGCTGATCACGATCAGCAAGGCACAGAAGTTGGCCAGGATCAAAGGCATGTCGCCCACCATAAGCCCGTAGATGAGCCAGAGCGAGACGGTGAGAAGGAACATCAGGTTGGCCGCCAGCGACAGGCCCGAGGTGTCCCGCGTGCTCCAGGCGCGCCAAGCCTGGGGGATCCAGCAGATCGTGCCCATCGTGCCGGCCAGATATCCGATGTAAAGTTCCATCAGTTGCCCATGTTTTCGTCAAAGGTTGCTTTGGCCCGGCCCCAGACACCGCTGCCGAGATCGCCCAGCGTCAGAAGCGAGGGCAAAAGCTGCTCGGCGTAATCGACCGAGCTTTCGGCGGGCAGCATCGAGGGCAGGTTGTCGATGGCCATCACGTCCAGAACCGGGTCCTTGGCCACGCGCAGGGCAGGGGCATCCCAGGTGGTGGCGCGGTCATAGACCGGCACCGGGTTGTAATCGCTGTCCGGATCGCAAGCGACATCGCCGATGGCGGTCAGCTTGCGCGGCTCGGTCAGGGCAGATTGCGGTACAAACACAGGCGTGCCGGGGCGCGCAAAGATGCAGTTGAGGAACAGATCGTGCTCCAGGATTTCCGGGAAGGGGCCGCCATTGGCGGTTTCCGCCATGTCCCATTTGGTAACGATGACGCCCATGGTCTCCAGCAGATCCGTCGCACCAGTGCCAACACGCCCGAGGGCTCCAATCACGATGGCGGTGGGGCGGGGGGCTTTCAGCGCGAACAGCTCGGAGGACAGATCGGCAATCAGCGAATCCTTGTCTTTGAAGACACCAACCGGGCCACAGATTTCGCCGCGCTGCTGGGCGGCCCAGCATTTCAACGTCACCGCCGCGCCTGCATAGCCGGCCCAATAGCCAAAGGCCGCAACCCGTCGGCCGCTTTCGTCCACCAGATATTCCAGGTCATAAAGCGTGCCGCCACCCTGGCGGAACCGCTCCAGCAATGCCTTGCCCGAGTGCTGACCCTTGAAGGCATGGCCGAACATGATGTGGCGGTGCGGCAAAGGCGTGCCGTCCTCGGGAAGTTCTTTCAGGCCAAAGATGATTGCCTCTGCCGGGGCCGTGGGCCAGCTGTTTTCGGCGGCGATATCGCAACCCGCATCCACATAGCCCTGCAAGGAGATCGCCCGGACCGAGCTTTTCTCGACCGTGACCTTGATGCCTGCATCGATCAGCGCCTTGGCGCCTTCGGGGGTCAGCCCGACCCGTTCTTCATTCGGGCGCTGCTCGGCCCGTACCCAGAGATGAGTCATTCTCTTGTCGTCCTTCACTCAAATATCAAAGCATGCCCTTGGCGCGGACTGCGCGCACCGAGGGGCGCTGATCCATGGTGGCCATGAAATCCCGGATCTTGGGATAATCCGCAACCGAAACCCCGTCCCCTTCGAGCCAGCTGCACACCACAAACAGATAGCAATCGGCGATACTGATCTCATCACCCAGCACAAAGGGCCCTTTAAGGCCGTTTTCGCTGATGTAGGCGGCAGAGGCGGCCATGGTTTCTGGCACTTTCGCTGTCATGTCCTCAAACGAGGATTGCTGACTGGCCCAACGGCTGCCGCGCATCTTGTGGGCATGGTTCACGTGCATGGTCGAGGCAAGGTAGTACATCACCTCGCGCATGCGGGCCTTCAGAACCGGGTCTTCGGGGCGCAGACCTGCGTCGGGAGCAAGATCGGCGATATAGTCCAGCAGAGCGCCGGTTTCGGTCAGGATGCCGCCCTCGACCGCCAGCGCAGGCACGCGGCCCTTGGGATTGATCTGCCCATAGGCGGGTTTTGTCTGCTCGGCGCTGGCAAAATCCACCTTGACCGCCTCATAGGCGATACCGGCTTCCTCAAGCGCGATGGCCACTGCAATCGAGATCGTGCCGGGAGCATAATAAAGCTGCATCTGTTTCGTCCTTCAATTCTGTCACGGGCGGTCTGCCCCATGGTCAAATCGTGGTCAAACCCGCGGTCAAAGATGGGTCTGTGCAAAATGGCGGTCGGGTGTTTCCAGATGGGGTACCGCGTTGAACAGTACCGGCGACCAGTGCCCGCCAATGGGGAACAGACGGTGCATCGAGGTATTCATGATCGCGAGCGCCATCCGGGCCATGCCGGTGATTTCGAGCATCATCGCCTGACGCATCGCCATGGAGATCAGCCCGCCCGAGGTCACCACCAATGCCGGACCTTCTCCCGCCGCGATTTCGGACAGGGCCGCTTGTGTGCGGGTTTCAAAATCGCTCCAGCTTTCGGGGGCATCATCGATTTCGCCTTCTGCCCAGGCGGCCAGCACCTGCGGCAGGTGGGCAATGAAGCCTTCGCGTTCCTGCGGGATGGCCAGCGCGTGCTGTTTCTCCATCGCCTGGGCGAGGGTGAAATACTCCATCTCGTTGAGACGGGGATCCTGCACCACCTCTTCGGTATATCCCATGCCCGCAGCGGTTTCGATGTGCCGGGTCAGGGTGCCGCAATAGATACGGGGATGGCTGGCGCCGCTGGCGCGCAGATGCTCACCCAGCCAGGCCGCCTGCTGATGGCCCAGATCGCTGAGCCGGTCATAGCTGTGCTCGTCGCGGGCCTCGGTGTTTGCCTGCCCGTGGCGGATCAGCGTGATATGAGACATCGCTTCCGTTCCTCTGATCTTTGGCCTGACTCTTAGGTGAGCAGCCCGCGACATGGAAGGAAGGTTTCAGGGATGGCGTGAAATTTACCGGGTGCCGATTTGGCACGCGTGAAAAAAATGCAGGAACGACGTTCCGGAAAAGGTTAACAAAATGTGGACATAACGCAAATGATGGAAGATGTAGGTTAACACCCGTTGGAACTGACGGGCCGTACACAAGACCGTGACCAAGGGAGAACCCGGAATGAAGATCAACCCCCAGAGATTCTTGGCGGATCTGCATACGCTGCGCTCGTTCGGGGCCTCCGGGGTCGGGAAAGGTGTGGTTCGTCCGGCCTATACCGCGGTGGAAATCGCCGCGCGCCGCTGGCTGGCGAGCCGCATGCAGGAAGCGGGGCTTGAGGTTCGGTTTGACCGGCTTGGCAATCTTTTTGGCATTGCCGGGGAGAAATCCCTGCTGATCGGTTCGCACAGCGACAGCCAGCCCGAAGGCGGGTGGCTCGACGGGGCGCTGGGCGTCATTGCGGGCTTGGAAATTGCCCGCGCCAGCAAAGAGGCCGGAGGGCCGCCGATTTCCGTTGTAAGCTTTCAGGATGAAGAGGGGCGTTTCGGCGTTCTGACCGGATCGGATGTCTGGACCGGGCGGCTGTCGATGGCAGATGCGGATCAGCAGACCGATAACGAGGGGCAAACGCTGCGGGCTGCGCGCCAACGTATGAAAGAAGGGACGGAAAAGCCCGTGCCGACGGATCTGTTCACCGGCTTTCTGGAAATGCATATCGAACAGGGGCCTACCCTGGACACCACCGGCGAAAAGATCGGCGTGGTCACTAATATCGTTGGCATCCGGGATATGCGGATCACCTTTACCGGCCGTCAGAACCATGCGGGCACGACGCCGATGCATCTGCGGCAGGATGCCTTTCAGGCGCTTTCGGCCTTTAACACCCGCCTGAACGAACGTTTTGCCGAGATCGTCACCCCGGCAACCGTCTGGACCCTTGGCCATGTTGCACTGCATCCCAATGCGTCTTCGGTGGTGCCGGGCAGGGTGACCTTCTCCATGCAGTGGCGCGATGCAGAGGCCGCGCGGCTGTTGGAGATGGAGCAGATCATCCGCCAGACCTGTGACGAGATCGCAGCGGAACGCGACGTGGAGGTGGAGATGGGACCGGTGATGGGCATCGAACCCGTTGCCATGGATGACCGCATTCAGGCGGCCCTGCGCACGGCGGCCGAGGATCTGGCGCCGCGGCAATGGCGTGACATGCCGTCGGGCGCGCTGCACGATGCGGCCAATGTGGCGCGGGTCATGCCGACGGGCATGCTTTTTGTGCCGTCAATCGGCGGCATCAGCCACGCCTTTGACGAGGACACGGACGAAGCCGATCTGACGCTGGGGCTGGAAGTTTTGGCCCAGGCGGCCGCGACCCTGTGAACAGAAATTAAATGCAGAAACCGGCGGCCTACGGGTCGCCGGAGCGTGCTGCGTGATCAGTCGGCGGTGGCCTGCGATGCCAGTCCGTCGCGGTTATAGCCGCGTTTGATCATGCGGTTGCGGTGGCTGTCGGCGGCAACCGACGCCTCGCGCAGGTTGCCATAGATGTTGATCACGCTTTGCCCATCGCGCCCTGCGACGCCCCATTCCCGAAGGACAGAGACCTCGGAAAACAGGTTCATCGCCAGTTCGATCCGGTAAAACCGGGAGGGCCGGGATGATGTTTCACGATAGAGAAGACAGGTAGCCATGAGGCGATTCTAATCGCGGTGATTCGGGTCGGCAAGAGAAAGGATGGTGAACCCGCACGGGCCGGGATCACTTTTGCACCGCTGGTTTGTTCCGGGCATCCTGCCGCCCGATGCCGACAGCCGATGATCAGCCTCAGAGCCAGTTCACATCGCCGAGGAAAATATAGCCTGCGCCGTAGATGGTCTTGATCAGCCGGGGGTTCTTGGGATCTTCGCGCAATTTGGTGCGCAGGCGTGACACACGCACATCCATGGCCCGGTCGAAACTGTCTCCGGCTGCCCCGCCAAGCGCCTCTTGCATCTGGGCGCGGGAGATCAGCCTTTTGGGACTTTCCAGAAACAGCCGCAGCACTTCGCCCTCGGCATGGGAAAAGGGCGTCTCGCCGCCGGTTTCATCCTCCAGAACATAGCGGTCGAAATGAGCCGTCCAGCCAGAGAACTGCGCCGAATTCCCGCTTTGCACCTGGGCGCGGGGGCCGCCGCGCAGACGGGCGCGGATACGGGCGACGACTTCGGTGGGATCAAAGGGTTTGGTGATGTAATCATCAGCGCCCAGCTCCAACCCGGTCACCCGGTCCTGCACCTGCGCGCGACCGGAAATGATGATCACCGCCGCGCCCTGCTCCAGCGCCAGTCTGTGCACAAGTGTCAGCCCATCGGTGTCGGGCAGCGACAGGTCAACGAGGCAGACATCTGGCGTCACGCGTTTCAAGGAGGCTTCGAATTCGCGCGCCCGGGAAAAACTCTGGGTGCGGAAACCGGCCTCTTCCAGGGTCTCGGTCAGGATCCGGCGGATTTCGGGTTCATCGTCCAGAATGGTGACAAGTGGCGCGGTCATGAAGGGGTCTCCGGTGTGATCAGCGCCGACAGCTGCTGCGTGGTAAAGGGTTTTTGCAGAACAGGCCCGCGTTTCAAAGCCTCCCGATGCATGGCATCGCCCGGGGGCAGCGACGTCATCAGGATGCAGGGCAGGGAGGATCCGGCCAGCCGGTCGACCAGATCGATCCCGGTGGCCTCACCCTCCAGCCGGATGTCGGACAGCACCAGCGCCATGTCTGGAATGTCAGCGGTCAGGGCCGAGGCTTCGTCTACGCTGGTGGCCTCAATCACGGAATAGCCAAGGTCGATCAGCATGTCGCGAAAGGTGGCGCGTAGGCTTTCGCTGTCTTCGACGAGCAGCGCGATCCCGCCCGAGGCATCCGGCGCCAGCCGGTAGGGCAGGCGCAGGGTGACGCTGGCGCCTGAGACCGTATTGGCGATGCGCATGTCGCCGCCTGTGGATTTCGCCATGTCATAAACGGTCGGCAGACCTAGGCCCGAGCCTTCGCTGCCCTTGGTGGTGAAAAACGGGTTCAGCGCCTGTTTCAGCGCCTCGGGGGAAAAGCCGGGACCAGTGTCGCTGACGCTGATTTCCAGCCAGGTTTCTCCGACCGCATGGACGCTGACGGTGATCTGCCCGGTGGTGCCGCAGGCGTCGCGGGCGTTGAAAATAAGGTTCAGCAGCGCGTCCTGCAATTTGCCCGCATCCAGCAGCAGCATCACGTCGGGCGTATTGTCGAGAATGCTGAGGCCGATTCCCTGCGGCAGCGAGGGCGAGGCGAGGATCTTCAGCTCATTGAGCAGCACATGCATGTCGGTGGCCTGCGGGCGCAGGGTGCGCTGGCCTGTCATTTCCCCGATGCGGTTCAGAAGCCGCCCACCCCGCCGTGCCGCCGAAAGGGTGCCCTGGATTAGCTCATCCGCTTCGGGGGGCAGATCCATCTTGGCCAGTTTGCCCTGAATGCCGAGGATGATGGTCAGAAGGTTGGAAAAGTCATGCGCAAGGCCGGAGGTCATCTGCGCCGCCATTTCGCGGCGGCGGGCCTGTTGCAGGGCGACGCGGGCCTGGGTTTCCTCGGTCACATCCATCGATAGGATAAAAACGCCGCCGCTGTTGTCCGGGGTAAAGGCGACGCGGATGCGGCGGCTGCCGTGTTCCTCGGTAAACTCAAAGACCGGGCTGCCACCTTTGTAGGCGGCCATCAGATGCGGTTCGATCCGGGCAAATGCAGATGGCCCTAGCGCATCCGAGATATGCATCCCCAGAATGTCAGAGGGACGGCCCGGAAAGACCGAGCTGAGCCGCCGGTTGGTGAAGGTGTAATAGCCTTCGCCATCCACGTGGGCGATATGGGCCGGCATCATTTCCGTCGTCAGACGGGTGCGGGCCTCGATCTCGGTGAGCTGGCGTTTGGCCTCTTCCAAGGCGCTGTTGGTGGCGGCCAGTTCGCGGTTTGCTGCCGACAGTTCTTCGGTATGGGCGATCAGACGGTCCGACATTTCCTCGGACCGGGCCCGCAGCAACAGTTCGACCCGTTTTGTCCGGGTGATATCGGTATAGACCGACACCCAGCCCCCCTGCGAAAGTGGTGCCCCCTCGATCGAGATCACCTGCCCGTTGGCGCGGGTGCGTTCCAGATAATGTGGAACAAAGGCAAGCGCTTGTTCGACGCGGGAGTCGACAAATTCGTCGATATCCTCGATTGGGCCGTATTCGCCGCTTTCGGCGATATACCGGATGGTTTCGTCAAAGCGCGCGCCGGGGGTTACCAGCCTGTCCGGCAGGGCGAACATCTCCTTGAACCGGCGATTACAGACTGCCAGCCGCAGATCGCTATCGTAGATCGACAGCGCCTGAGCGATCAGGTTGAGCCCGGCAGTCGTCATAGCGGCGCGTTGTTTGTCTGACTGTTTCATATGTTCTCCCGCGCTATGGCTACCACTGTGCGGCGGCGCGGCAAAGAGGTGGTCTGCTGCGGCGTGAGGGCGCGTGGCGCATTTTGCGGGTCTCGGTGTCGCGGTAAATCTGCGGTGGTTGAGGGGATGTGAAACAGGCCGGAACACATTCCTGTGATCCTGTTACAATTCGTAAGAATTGGGAAAACATCAGGAAAAAGTTGACGCACTACCATCAGACAGGTCCTAATCGGGATCAGAATCGCGGAACAGCGATCATCCGGCCAGGGGAGGCCGGAAAGGGAGGAGATAAAATTGGCTCAGACGCAGTCGGGCGCCGCAGGACTATTGTCTCTGCCGGCGCTGCTTGAACGTAACGCCACGGAATTCGCTAATCAGCCGGCTTACCGGGAAAAGGAATTCGGAATCTGGCAGTGCTGGACCTGGGCGGAAATCGCCAAGGAGATCGAAGCACTGGCGCTTGGCCTGATCAACCTAGGCATCAAGGAAGGCGATTTCATCGCCATCATTGGGCGCAACCGCCCCTACCTTTACTGGTCGATGGTTGCGGCGCAGTCCGTCGGCGCCATTCCGGTGCCGGTCTACAACGACTCTGCCGCCGAGGAACTGGCCTATGTGCTGGATCATTGCGGCGCCCGCTATGTGATCGCCGAAGACCAGGAACAGGTCGACAAGGTGATCGAGATTCAGGAGCAGCTGCACCAGCTGGAGCACGTTATCTATCTGGATCCGCGCGGCATGCGGAAATACGACCACCATGCCTTGCACCAGTACAGCCACGTGCAGGAGCAGGGCCGCGCCGCCTATGACGAATGGATCCCGGATCTGAAGGCGCGCAAGGCCAAGCTGACCTACGACAGCACCTGCGTGATGCTTTATACTTCCGGGACGACGGGCAAGCCAAAAGGCGTTGT
Source organism: Phaeobacter sp. CAU 1743 (assembly GCF_039839315.1). NCBI lineage: Bacteria > Pseudomonadati > Pseudomonadota > Alphaproteobacteria > Rhodobacterales > Roseobacteraceae > Phaeobacter > Phaeobacter sp. CAU 1743. Next base: position 146,386 of record NZ_JBDOQR010000002.1, read on the forward strand.
CCTGTCCAACCGCAACGTGATCGAAAGCGCCAAGAACTCGGCTGATTTCGATAAGCTGACCCGCAACGAGAACATCCTCTCCTACCTGCCGATGGCCTGGGTGGGGGACTTCATTTTCTCGATCGGTCAGGCCTACTGGTGCGGCTTCTGCGTGAACTGCCCGGAAAGCCAGGACACCATGATGACCGACCTGCGGGAAATCGGTCCGACTTATTTCTTTGCTCCGCCGCGCGTATTCGAAGGTCAGCTGACCAGCGTCATGATCCGGATGGAAGATGCAGGTCCGCTGAAGCGCAAGATGTTCCACCACTTCCTGGCCCACGCCAAGAAGGTCGGCGGCGACATCCTGGACGGCAGGCCCGTGGGGCTGATGGACCGGCTGAAGTACAAGCTGGGTGACATTCTGGTCTACGGTCCGCTGAAAGATACCCTTGGCTATGGCCGCATTCGTGTCGGATACACCGCAGGTGAAGCCATCGGCCCGGAAATCTTCGATTTTTACCGCTCGCTGGGGATCAACCTCAAACAACTTTACGGTCAAACCGAGGCCACCGTTTTCATCACCGTGCAGCCCGATGGCGAAGTGCGGGCCGATACGGTTGGCGTCCCGGCGCCGGATGTGGAGATCCGCATCGACGACAATGGCGAGATCTTCTACCGCTCGCCCGGTGTCTTCGTGGAGTATTACAAGAACGCGGAATCCACAGCCTCGACCAAGGATCCTGAAGGCTGGGTCGCGACCGGCGATGCGGGCTTTATCGAAAACGATACGGGCCATCTGCGCATCATCGACCGGGCCAAGGACGTTGGCAAAATGGCCAGCGGTGCAATGTTTGCTCCGAAATATGTCGAGAACAAACTGAAGTTCTATCCCGACATCCTTGAGGCCGTGCTCTTTGGCAATGGCAAGGATCGTTGCGTGGCTTTCATCAACATCGACCTGACTGCCGTAGGCAACTGGGCCGAGCGCAACAACATTGCCTATGCCTCTTATCAGGAACTGGCTGGCCACCCGAAGGTTCTGGAGAGCATCCGGGAGCATGTGGAAGAGGTGAACAAATCCGTTGCCGCCGACGAAATGCTGTCGGGCTGTCAGGTGCATCGCTTTGTCGTGCTGCACAAGGAGCTGGACGCGGATGACGGTGAGATGACCCGCACCCGCAAGGTGCGCCGCCGCATCGTCGAGGACAAGTTCGCCGACATCATCACCGCGCTTTATGACGGCTCGGATCAGGTCTCGACCACCACCGAAGTTACCTATGAGGACGGCCGCAAGGGCGCCATCAGCGCCACGCTGAGCATCGTCGATGCCAAAGTTGTTCCGGTGACACCGCAGCAGGTGGCCGCAGAATGATCCGCGCGACAAAGACAGGCAGCCAGAAAAAGGGGCTGGGCACGTGAAAGACATGGAAGAAGGATACGTCACCGAAGACGGCCGCAAGATTGGCGGCGTGGTGATGGAAATGAAGAACATCACCCTGCGGTTCGGCGGTGTGGTGGCGATCAAGGACATCTCGTTCGACATCCGTCAGGGTGAGATCCGCGCGATCATCGGCCCCAACGGTGCGGGCAAGTCCTCGATGCTGAACGTGATCTCGGGGTTCTACGTCCCGCAGGAAGGTCAGGTTCTCTATCAGGGCAAGCCGCGTCCGCAGATGCGCCCCTATGAGGTTGCGCGTCAGGGTATCGCCCGGACATTCCAGAACATCGCGCTTTTCGAAGGGATGAGTGTTCTGGACAACGTGATGACCGGACGGCTCAACTACATGAAGACCGGACTGCTGAGCCAGGCGCTGTGGAAGGGCAAGGCCGAGAAGGAAGAGACCGAGAACCGCGAAGCGGTGGAGAAGGTCATCGACTTTTTGGAAATCCAGCACATCCGCAAGACCCCGGTGGCGCGTCTGCCCTATGGTCTGAAGAAACGGGTGGAACTGGCCCGCGCCCTTGCGGCCGAGCCGAGCCTGCTGCTGCTGGATGAACCGATGGCTGGCATGAACGTCGAGGAAAAAGAGGACATGTCCCGCTTTATCCTTGATGTGAATGACGAATTCGGCACCACGATCGCTCTGATCGAACACGACATGGGCGTGGTGATGGATCTGTCCGACCGGGTGGTCGTGATGGATTACGGCAAGAAGATCGGCGATGGCACGCCGGACGAAGTCCGCAACAACCAGGATGTGATCGACGCCTATCTTGGCGTTGCGCATGACTGACCATCAGACCGGCTTGAGGGAGGCGAAACATGCCTGAACAACTGATTTTTGCGATGGAAGTCACGCTCAACGGTCTGATGGCCGGCGTGCTCTATGCGCTTGTCGCGCTCGGATTTGTCCTGATCTACAAGGCATCCGGCATCTTTAACTACGCCCAGGGCGTCATGGCGCTGTTCGCGGCGATGACCCTGGTGGGGATCATGAATGGTCAGGTGCCCTTTGCGCATCTGATCAACGCGGTCTTCGGCGGCCATATCACCCATTTCGGGTGGATGATTCCGTCCTTCCTAGCGGTGATCCTGACCGTGGCGGTCATGGTTTTGCTGGCCTGGCTGGTGCAGGTTCTGGTGATGAAACATCTGGTCGGGCAGGAGCCGATCATCCTGTTTATGGCCACCATCGGTCTGGCCTATTTCCTGGAAGGCGTGGCTGACCTGATGTGGGGCTCCGAGATCAAGACGCTGGATGTGGGCATCCCGCAGGGCATCAACCTGTGGATTGATGAGACCACCTACAACATCTTTGGCTACGGCTTCTTCATCGACAACCTTGATATCGTGGCGACCGTGGTGGCGGCGCTACTGGTGACCGGTCTTGTGATTTTTGCCCAATACACCAAGCAGGGCCGCGCCATGCGCGCCGTGGCAGATGATCACCAGGCGGCGCTGTCTGTGGGTATCTCGCTGAACTTCATCTGGGTTCTGGTCTGGTCGGTTGCCGGGTTCGTGGCGCTGGTCGCAGGTATCATGTGGGGCACCAAGTCGGGCGTGCAGTTCTCGCTGTCGCTGATCGCGCTGAAGGCGCTGCCGGTTCTGATGCTGGGCGGTTTCACCTCTATCCCGGGCGCCATCGTCGGCGGCCTGATCATCGGTGTGGGTGAGAAACTGTTTGAATTTGCTATCGGCCCGATGGTCGGCGGCGCGACTGAAAACTGGTTCGCATACGTACTGGCGCTGCTGTTCCTGGTGTTCCGTCCGCAAGGCCTCTTTGGGGAGAAGATCATCGAAAGGGTCTGACGCAGCCCAATGACATCAAGGGCGGTTCCATTCGGGGAGGGATGGGGCCGCGCAGCAAGAGACTGAACGCAACATAAGAAGGAGGAAAGACGCATGAGAAAGCTCATTGCCATCGTCAATGTGATCGCCTGGTCTGGATTTTGGGCCTTTGGCTATCTGGCGCTGACCTCCGGAGATTTTTCCGACACCCAGGTCGTGATCTCCGCTCTTCTGGCTGCTGTCGGTCTTTTCACAGGGATCCTCGCCTATCTGCGGCTGGCCCGCCTGGCCGAGGCCAGCGGATACGCGAAGAAGACAAATCAACTGGACGCAGCGGCCCGCAACCGCGCGCAGGAAAAAGGGAGCATCTGAAGCATGTTCTACCGTGAAGCCGGGGACTTTAAGGTCTCTTACCAGGATGACAGCCAGACGTTTCCGATCAAGTTCGATCGCTATCGTTACTACGCGGTGCTGGCCGTGGCCTTTCTGGTCATCCCCTTTGTCATCAACGACTACTGGGCGAATGCCATCCTGCTGCCGTTCCTGATCTATTCGATCGCGGCCATCGGCCTTAACATTCTGGTCGGATATTGCGGTCAGGTCAGCCTCGGGACCGGCGGTTTCATGGCTGTGGGTGCCTATGCGGTCTACAAGTTCATGACCGCCTTCCCCGAAGTCAGCATGTTCGTGCATGTTCTTTTGGCGGGCGGTGTGACCGCGCTGGTTTGTGTGGCCTTTGGCCTGCCGTCCTTGCGCATCAAGGGCTTTTACCTGGCGGTGGCCACGCTGGCGGCGCAGTTCTTCCTGGTCTGGCTGTTTAACCGTGTGCCGTGGTTCTACAACTACTCCGCCTCGGGCCAGATCAACGCGCCTGAGCGGGATGTCTTTGGCATCGTGATCACCGGTCCCAACGCACCGGCCTGGGCGACCTATTTCTTCTGTCTGATCTTCCTGACGTTCTGCGCCATCGTCGCCCGCAACCTGACGCGCGGCACAACGGGCCGGACCTGGATGGCGATCCGCGACATGGACATTGCTGCCGAGATCATCGGGGTGAACCCGCTGAAGGCGAAACTGACAGCCTTTGCCGTCTCCGGCTTCCTTATCGGTATCTCCGGGGCGCTGTTCTTCTCGGTCTACCTTGGCGCGGTTGAGGTCGGCGAGGCCTTTGGCATCAACAAGTCGTTCCTGGTGCTGTTCATGGTGATCATCGGCGGTCTGGGCTCGATCTTCGGCTCCTTCGCGGGCGCGGCCTTCCTGGTGCTGCTGCCGGTGGTGCTGAAGGTTCTGGGCGTCGACGTGATGGGCTGGCCGACTGATATCGTGGCGCATTTCCAGCTGGTGATCGTGGGGGGGCTGATCGTGTTCTTCCTGATCGCAGAACCGCACGGGCTGGCGCAGCTGTGGCGTGTTGCCAAAGAAAAACTGAGACTCTGGCCCTTCCCGCACTGATGCGGGGACGGCAGACCATCGCGGGGACAACAGCAAGAGCCAACTCACGGGCCCCGCATCAAAAAATCGGATGAGACCAATGGGAGGAATGAACCCGATGAAACTTAAACTGACCACTCTGGCGCTGGGCGCGCTGATGGCCGCAGGGCCAGCCATGGCGGATCTCGTATTCCCGTCGCTGAGCTACCGCACCGGCCCCTACGCCGCAGGTGGCATCCCCTTCGCGGATGGCTATGCCGACTATTTCACCCTGGTGAACGAGCGTGACGGCGGCATCGGCGGCGTCAAGGCGAAGGTGATCGAATGCGAGACCGGCTATAACACCGAAAAAGGTGTGGAATGCTACGAATCCACCAAGGGCGAAGGCGCGCTGGTGTATCAGCCGCTGTCCACCGGTATCACCTACCAGCTGATCCCCAAAACCGCTGCTGACGGCATCCCGCTTCACACTATGGGCTATGGCCGGACCTCGGCTGCCAACGGCAAGGTCTTTGGCAACGTGTTCAACTACCCGGCAAACTACTGGGATGGCGCATCGGGTATCATCACCTACCTGCTGGACGAAAACGGTGGTGACATCAAAGGCAAGAAGATCGCCCTGCTGTACCACAACTCCGCCTACGGCAAGGAACCGATCCGCACCCTGGAAGAGCTGTCCAAAAAGCATGGTTTCGAACTGTCGACCCTGCCTGTTGACCACCCCGGTCAGGAGCAGAAGTCCCAGTGGCTGCAGATTCGCCGTGACCGTCCCGACTATGTCGTTATGTGGGGCTGGGGCGTGATGAACCAGGTTGCCATTCAGGAAGCCGCAAACGTCCGCTATCCGATGGAAAACTTCATCGGCGTTTGGTGGTCCGGTGCCGAGCATGACGTCCTGTCCGCCGGTGCGAAGGCCAATGGCTACAAGGCTGTGACCTTCCACAACGTTGGCCGCGACTTCCCGGTGTTTGATGACATGCAGAAATATGTTGTCGACAAGGGCCTGGCTGCCGGTGCAGGCGATCAGATCGGTAATGTGCTTTATAACCGTGGCATGTACGCGGCGATGCTGGCTGTCGAAGCGGCCAAGACCGCCCAGGAAATGCACGGCACCAAGGACATCACCCCGGCGATGATGCGCGATGGCATGGAGGCCCTGGAAATGCCCGAAGCCCGTATGTCGGCGCTTGGCATGCCCTACTTCGGTCCGTCCTTCAACGTTTCCTGTGAAAACCACGGTGGCCCCGGCCTCGTCGGCATGACCCAGTGGAACGCAGAGACCAAGACCTGGAGCCTGATCTCGGATTTCCAGAAGACCGACACCGCTGTAATCCAGCCGCTGATCGAAGCTGACTCCGCTTCCTATGCGGAGGAAAACAACATCGAACCGCGCTGCAACTGATAGTGCTCGTGGTCCCGCCTTTTGGGGCGGGACCGGACTCAAAACCGGTGTGGCGGCCAGCCGCCACACCACCTCCGAAGAGACACCGATCCGGGCGCCTGCGAATGAATACGGCTCGCCCCGGACCAGGCCGCAACAGGCCGTGACCGCATGAGGACAAACTTTGATGCTCGACGCAGCAAACACCACCGATGTGCAGGCCGAAACCCTGCTTGAGGTCAACAATATCGAGGTGATCTACAACCACGTGATCCTCGTGCTGAAAGGCGTCAGCCTGAAGGTTCCAAAAGGCGGTATCACCGCGCTGCTGGGCGGCAATGGCGCCGGCAAGACAACGACACTGAAGGCGGTTTCGAACCTGCTGCATTCCGAGCGCGGTGAAGTGACCAAAGGGTCGATCAAATACCGCGGCGAGGTGATGCACGATCAGGATCCCGCCGAAGTGGTCCGCAAGGGCGTCATCCAGGTGATGGAAGGCCGCCATTGTTTCGAACACCTCACCGTTGAGGAAAACCTGATGACCGGCGCCTATACCCGCGCCGATGGCAAGGGCGATATCCAGCGCGATCTGGAGATGGTCTACAGCTATTTCCCGCGCCTGAAGGAACGCCGCAAATCCCAGGCTGGCTATACCTCCGGGGGTGAGCAGCAGATGGTGGCCATGGGCCGCGCCCTGATGAGCCGCCCGGAAACCATCCTGCTGGACGAACCTTCGATGGGTCTGGCGCCGCAGCTGGTGGAGCAGATTTTCGGCATCGTGAAATCGATCAACGAAAACGAAGGCGTGACCTTCCTGCTCGCGGAACAGAATACCAACGTGGCGCTGCGCTTTGCGCATTATGGTTACATCCTGGAATCCGGCCGCGTGGTGATGGATGGACCTGCCGCCGAACTGCGCGAAAACCCGGACGTGAAGGAATTCTATCTCGGCATGTCGGACGAAGGGCGCAAGAGCTTCCGCGATGTGCGGTCCTACCGCCGCCGCAAACGGTGGCTGAGCTGATGCGGGGTGATGAGGACATGAGTTTTTTTGACATTCTTGAAACCCGCTCGGCGGATGAACGTGCCGCGGATATCGCCAAGGCGCTGCCGGAGCAGATCGCCCGCGCCAAAACCGCGCCGGGATATGGATCGGCGCTGGCCGATGTGGATCCTGCGGCGATCACCTCGGCTGCGGATCTGGCCGCGCTTCCGGTGCTACGCAAATCCGAGCTGAGCCGTGCCCAGGCCGAGAATGCCCCCTTTGGTGGCTTCACGGTGAAACCGGCGCATGGGTTCGCGCATATCTTCCAGTCGCCGGGTCCGATTTATGAACCGGGCGGCAGCGAACATGACTGGTGGCGCATGGGCCGCTTCCTGCACGCGGCAGGCATTGGCGCTGGCGATGTGGTGCAAAACTGTTTCGGCTACCACCTGACTCCGGCTGGCATGATCTTTGAAAGCGGCGCCCGCGCCGTTGGCGCTGCGGTTCTGCCCGCAGGCACCGGTCAGACCGAATTGCAGGTCACAGCCGCCCGCGATGTGGGGGCGACCGCCTATGCGGGCACTCCGGATTTCCTCAAGGTGATCCTGGACAAGGCCGATGCCATGGGCGTGAAGCTGGGCTATACCAAGGCGGCGGTCGGGGGCGGCGCGCTGTTTCCGTCGCTGCGTCAGGAATACGCCGACCGGGGCATCACCTGTCTGCAAAGCTATGCAACGGCTGATCTCGGCAACATCGCCTACGAGAGCGCCGCGATGGAAGGCATGATCGTTGACGAGCGTGTCATCGTTGAGATTGTGACACCCGGCACGGGCACCCCTGTTGCGCCGGGCGAGGTGGGCGAGGTCGTGGTGACGACGCTCAACCCCGATTATCCGCTGATCCGTTTTGCCACTGGCGATCTGTCTGCGGTTCTGCCCGGGATGTCGCCTTGCGGCCGCACCAACATGCGGATCAAGGGCTGGATGGGCCGCGCGGATCAGACCACCAAGATTAAGGGCATGTTCGTGCGCCCGGAACAGGTGGCAGCGCTGGTCGACAAGCATGACGAGATCGTCAAGGCGCGCGTCATTGCCACCCGTGACGGCGAAATGGACGCGATGACTGTTCAGATCGAAGCCACCGGCGGCGATGAGGTTGGGTTTGGGAAATCGGTGATCGAAGTGCTGAAGCTGAAAGGCAAGATCGAAGTGGTTGCCCCCGGTGCCCTGCCCAAGGACGGCCTGGTGATCGAGGATCAGCGCAGCTACGACTGATCCGCAGCCTTACACAGACATGGAGAGCCGGGCCCCGTAAGGACGCCCGGCTTTTTTCTATCCGAAACCGGGGCCGGGCGTATTCGCCGCAGGGCAGGGCGCTTGCCAGTTTCCTGCTGGAGTTTCCGACAAAAATGATCGAAATAGAGGGGTGTTCCGACCCGCAGTGGGATTCACCAAAGCGATGAGCGACCGATGACTGAAGCCAGCCACACTCCAGACTACGCCCCAAAGGGAAGCCGCCTTGGGCGCAAGGCCGGGACACGCGTCTTTGCCGTGCTGGGCTGGGTCGTGGCGCTGGCTTGCGTCCTGCCGATGCTGGCCGTGGCGCTGGCGGGGATGGTTGGCGGCACGGATACCATCGCGCATCTGGCCGGGACGGTGCTGCCACGCTACCTGATCACGACGGTGGTACTGGTGGTACTGGTCTCACTTGGAACCCTATTGCTGGGTGTTGGGGCGGCTTGGCTTGTCACCATGACCCGTTTTCCTGGCGTGCGCCTGTTCGAGGTCGCGTTGGTCCTGCCGCTGGCCTTCCCCGCTTATGTGCTGGCCTATGCCTATACCTTTGTTCTGGATCACCCCGGCATCGTGCAGACCACCCTGCGACAGGTGACGGGCTGGGGGCCGCGCGATTACTGGTTCCCGGAGATCCGCTCTCCGGGTGGGGCAGCGGTGATGCTGATCTTCGTCCTTTATCCCTATGTCTATCTGCTGGCGCGGGCGGCATTCTTGCAGCAAAGCGCTGGCGCCTTTCTGGCAGCGCGGGCGCTTGGCAAGAGCGCATGGGAGGCCTTCTGGCGTGTCAGCCTGCCGATGGCGCGGCCAGCGATTGCCTCGGGCGTGCTGTTGGCGGTGATGGAGACCATCGCCGATTTCGGTACCGTGTCCTATTTCGGGGTGCAGACCTTTGCCACGGGGATCTATACCAGTTGGTTCTCGCTCGCGGATCGCGCCGGGGCGGCGCAGCTCGCGCTCTGCCTTCTCAGCTTTGCGTTGATGCTGGCGGTAGTGGAACGCTCCACCCGCGGCAAGGCGCGCTATCATCAGGCGGGCAAGCACCACGCTGAAATGCCGCCTGCTGACCTCACCGGTTTGCGCGCCGTTGCGGCTTGGGTGCTCTGCGCGATTCCGGTGGTTTTGGGCTTTGTGCTGCCGGTGGTGATCCTGTGCAATATGGGGCTGCAATCCGAACAGGACCTGTTCAGCCGCCGTTATATCGGGTTCATCCAGAACTCTCTGCTTCTAGCCTCGACTGCTGCGGTGATCACCGTGCTGGCGGCGGTGATCCTTGGCTTTTATCAGCGACTGCGCCCGGGGCGCAGTTCTGCACTCGCGGCATATATGTCACGGCTGGGCTATGCGGTGCCGGGCGGGGTGATCGCGGTGGGGCTGATGGTACCTTTCGCGGCCTTTGACAACGCTCTCGATGCCTGGATGCGGGCGACCTTTGATATTCGCACCGGCTTGCTGATCACCGGATCCATCTGGCTCTTGGTGGCCGCCTATATGGTGCGGTTCCTCGCGGCGGCTCTTGGTGCCTATGAGAGCGGCCAGTCCACCGTGCACGCCAATATGGATGCGGCCGCCCGGTCGCTGGGACAAAGCCCGCTGGGCATGCTGCGCCGGGTGCATCTGCCGATCCTGACGCCAAGCCTGCTGACCGCGCTGCTGATTGTTTTCGTGGATGTGATGAAGGAACTGCCCGCAACGCTGATCATGCGGCCATTCAATTACGATACGCTGGCGGTGCAGGCCTACCGGCTGGCCTCGGACGAGCGGCTGGAGGGCGCTGCGGTGCCGTCGCTGGTCATCATGGCGGTGGGGTTACTGCCGGTGATCCTGATCTGCCGACAGGTTGGACGCCGCCGTTAGGCGTGCCCACCTGTCTGGCTCTGAGCGTCAGGCTGGCCCGTCCACCAGGCCTCGATTTGTTCAGGGGAAATCCGCCCGGCAGGCCCAAGCCCGACCAGAAGGGTTTCGTCGGCATCGCAGTGACGGGCTTCGACATGGCGGCCGACGATATGCAGCTCATAGGCACCGCCAGTGGTCAGCACGTAGCCTTTCATGCGGTAAAGACCGTCGGGGCGGCTGGCCAGTTTGTCACCCAATGCGCGGCGATCCAGAACATCGCGGCTTTGATGTTGCCAGGTGGCATAGGCGGGATGCGCGGCCACGGAGCGGCCTTTGGGCAGGGGCACGACGTCAAACAGGAGATCAGAAACTGGCGCACCATCCAGAACCGTCGGGGTACGCGCCCCCGCGGCCTTCAATTGGTCAGCCAGATCCGCATCGATATCTTCGCATTTGGAGACCAGAACCAGGTCAGCGGCGCGGATTTGCTGCAGCACCTGGGGGGCAATCTCTTCATCCTGCAGAAGGGTATCGGCATTGAGCCCATCCACCACGGTGACAATGCCGGCATAGCTAAAGCCGCTTTCGCCCATGACGGTATTTGCGATGGCGACTGGATCGGAGATACCGCTGGCCTCGATCACCAGATGGCCGGGCTGTTCCGGCCGATCCAGGATTTGCCGCAGCGTCAGCGCCAGATCCGTTCCCATGGTGCAGCAGATGCAACCATTGGTCAGGGCGATGGTGCCGTTTTCCGTATCGCGGATCAGATCGGCGTCGATGTTGATGGCGCCGAAATCGTTAACGATGACGGCCAAGTCCAGCCCGTGCGACTCGGCGAGGATGCGATTGATGAGGCTGGTTTTACCTGCGCCGAGGTAACCGCTGATAATCGTGACAGGCACCCTTTTCACAGCATGGTTCCTTGTCGTGCGATATCCCGGAAACCCTGCATGTGCCTTTAACCCCTCACTTGAAAATTCCGCAAATCTATAGGCGGCAGTAGGGTGCAGGTCCAGAAATTCAGCAACAAAGTTGCCGGATTGCAGGCGTAAAGGCGCTAAAGGATCATTTTGGGAGCGGGCAATGGCCGATTCTGAAAATCCGGGTCTTGAGTTGAGACATTCTGACCATCTGCGACTCTCAAAAAGGACAAAAAGGCGCGAGGGGGCCTCGCGCCTTTTTTAAAATTCGAATCATCCTGAGGTGGATTATTTCCAGCCTACCGCATCAAAGATCTTCTGTGCTTCGGGGATGTTCTTGGCCACGTCGGACAGGTTGATGTCGTCGGGTTTGAAATGGCCAAGGGCAGCGATGCTGGGGGCGAGGCCCACGCCCGGCACGGCCGGGTATTCGTCATTGCCCGCCGAGAAATACTGCTGCGCCTGATCCGAGGCGAGATACTCGAGGAACTTGATCGCGTTATCGCGGTTCGGGGCATGTGCAGCAACGCCGCCACCGGACAGGTTCATATGCGCGCCTTGTTCGTTCTGCGCCGGGAAGATCCAGCCGATCATGTCACGCGAATCGGAAAGGCCTTTGACGTCTTTGCGGATCGAGCGGGCAAAGTAATAGCTGTTCGCCACGGAAATTTCGCACTCGCCCGAGACGATGCCGCGCAGCTGGTCGGTGTCACCACCTTGCGGATCACGCGCCATGTTGGCAACCACGCCTTCGGCCCAGGATTTGGCGACATCGCTGCCCTGGTGGGTGATGATCGAGGCCAGCAGGGTCTGGTTGTAGGTGTTGGTCGAGGAGCGGATACAGACCAGCCCCTTGTACGCCGGATCGGCCAGATCAAGGTAGGTCTGCGGCGGGTTGGCCACGTCAGCCTTGTCGTAGAAGATGATCCGGGCGCGCTGGGAAAAGCCGAACCACTGGTTGTCCGCGTCCTGCAGATAACCGGGTACGCGCGCCTCCAGCACGTCGCTGTCGATGGATTGCAGCACGCCTGCATCCTTGGCGCGGGCCAGCCGCGAGGTGTCGACGGTCAGCAGGATATCGGCAGGGGAATTCTCGCCCTCGGCCTGCATGCGGGCAATCAGCTCATCCGCCTTGCCTTCGATCCGGTTGATGCGGATGCCGGTTGCCTCTTCGAAGTCCGAATAAAGGCGTTCATCGGTGTCGTAATGGCGCGAGGAATAGAGGTTTACCTCTCCCTCGGCGGCGGCAGAGGTTGCAATGGTGGCGGCCAGAGCGCCTGCCAGTATCGTGGTCGCTTTCAACATGGTTACTCCCATCAAGCTTCGGTATGTCTTTCCGACTGATTTAGTCGATTATAGGATTCCGAAGCGGAAGAAAACAAAAACTGACAATTTTACTTGGAGAAAATTCACGGGCTGGCTGCGGGTCAGTGGGCAAGGTCGTATCGGCTCGTTTCGGTAATCGCCGCCGCCAAAACGCAAAAAACCGCATCCGAAGATGCGGTTTTCAAAATACGCTGTGACTGTCGTGCAGTCCCAGATCCGGTCTGGTGGATCTTAGCCCTGACGCGCTTTGAAGCGGCGCTGGGTCTTGTTGATCACGTAGACGCGGCCCTTGCGACGCACAACGCGGCAGTCACGGTGCCGGTTCTTGAGCGAGCGGAGCGAGTTCTTGACCTTCATGGTCCTTCTCCTGTTCTGCGGCGCGAACCAGCGCCTGGGTTAGCGGGTGTTCCGACCCGTGGGCCAAAACAATGAATTCATGGTGGGCGATACAAGGTTCGAACTTGTGACCCCTTCGATGTCAACGAAGTGCTCTACCGCTGAGCTAATCGCCCATGAAACCCTTGCAACTTCCTGCCCCAGAAACAAACGGGGCGCGGGATGCCGCGCCGGTGAAGGGGTCTATAATAAGAGTCGCGGAGGGGTGCAAGAGCTTTTGACCCCAGAAATTTCCAGTCTATGCTGTTTTTAGATCTAAGGGGCCGGAGCCGGGATGTCCGACGCAGCATTTTCTGTCATGTCGCCGCAAAATCTGCGGTCTGCAATCGTTTTTGCATCGCCTCATAGTGGCGCCGATTACCCGCCGCAGTTCCTTGAACAATCGATTCTCGATCCGCACCGGATCCGCAGTTCCGAAGATGCCTTTGTCGACCGGCTTTTTGCTGCAGCACCTGAATATGGTGCGCCGCTGCTAAGAGCGGTAAAGCCGCGCGCCTATCTGGATTTGAACCGCTCTCCGGAGGAGTTGGACCCGGCGCTGATCGAAGGAGTGATGCGGCGCGGCCAGAATCCCCGTGTGGCCTCGGGACTGGGGGTGATTCCCCGGGTCGTTGCGGGCGGCCAGGCGATCTACCGGGGTAAACTGCCCCTGACCGAGGCCCGCAGGCGCATCGACAGCTACTGGCGGCCCTATCATCGGGCGCTGCAGGGATTGCTGGATGAGGCCCATATCGGGTTTGGCCATGCGATTCTGATCGATTGTCACTCGATGCCGCACGAGGCGCTGGAAACCATGCCCACCCGGTCGGGGCAGATGCCGGACGTGGTACTGGGGGATCGGTTTGGGGCTGCGGCGGCGGGTGAGATCGTTGATCGTGTCGAAGCCGCCTTTACCAGTGTCGGTTTGCGGGTGGCCCGCAACGCACCCTTTGCCGGCGCCTATATTACGCAGGCCTACGGCCGCCCGTCGCGCAATCAGCACGCGATCCAGGTGGAAATCGACCGCTCTCTTTATATGGATGAGGCCACGATCCGGCCCAATGGCAATTTCGCCATCCTTCAGGATGCTTTGCGTGGTGTCATCGCAGCAATGACAGATTCGGTGCAGGAACAGCGTCCGCTTGCCGCCGAGTAAGAGCCCGCTGCGGGTCTGGGCAGGAGCGATCCTAACGCAAGGCACGCCCTTTCAGGATGGCGCCATCTCCAAACCGTTTGCGGATGGCATCGCTGGCCCGTTCGGCCCCGGCACGCTGGCTGGCCTGCGGGTCCAGAAGGTCGCCGGTCACATCGGCCTGATCGGCGGGCACCAGATCGGAAATGCCGCAGCCAAGCAGGCGATAAGGCCCCTGATCGCCCACCTGATCCAACAGGGCGCGTGCTGTGCGATAGATCGTATCGGCCATCTGGGTGGGGCTGCGCAGGGCGATGCGGCGGGTCAGGGCCGAATGATTAGCCCGTTTCAGTTTCAGCGTCACCACGCGCCCGGCCTTTTCCTTGGCCTTGGCCCGGTCCGACACCTGAGTCGCCAGCCGCCACAGATGGCCGTCCAGAACTTCGGTATTGGCTGTATCCTCAAAAAACGTTGTTTCCTTGGATATCGATTTCACTGGCGCATTGGCGGAAACGCGGCGCCGGTCCTCGCCCCGGGCCAGATGCCACAGCCGGTCCCCCATCGAGCCGAAGCGGGCGTGCAGATCTTGCCGGTCCCAGCGCAGAAGATCAGCAAAAGTGCGGATCCCCGCCTTGTCCAGCGAAGCCTGCGCCGCAGGACCAATGCCCCAGATCAGCCGCACCGGTTTGTCGTGCAGGAAATCTGCGGTCTCGGATTTACCGATCACCGAAAATCCGCGCGGCTTGTCCAGATCCGAGGCAACCTTGGCCAGGAATTTGTTGTGGCTGAGGCCGATCGAGCCGGTGATTCCCAACTCGTCCTTCATGCGTTTGACCAACCGCGCCAGCATCACGGCGGGCGGCGCCCCGTGCAGTTTTTCGGTGCCGGACAGATCCATGAAGGCTTCGTCCAGTGACAGCGGTTCCACATCCGGCGTCAACTCGTTCATCATTTCGCGTACGGCGCGGCTCACCTCGGCATAGACCTGCATCCGGGGCTTGATTACCACTGCATCGGGGCAAAGCTTCAGCGCCTGAAACATCGGCATCGCGGATTTGACGCCGCGGATACGCGCCACATAGCAGGCGGTGGAGACCACCCCGCGCCGCCCGCCGCCGATGATCACCGGCTTGTCGGCCAGTGCCGGGTCATCGCGTTTCTCCACGCTGGCATAGAAGGCATCGCAATCCATATGGGCGATGGTCAGCGAAAAAAGCTCGTCATGCACCTTGACGCGCGGACTGCCGCAGGCCGGGCAACGCAGTGGGCGCCGCTGCGGCGGTGCGATCTGGCGCAGGCAGTCTCGGCACAGGGCGGAAGACTGCGAAGATGTGGATGAGGCGGGCATGGCAGGCGGGTAGGGGGCTTCGTTGAAACGGTGCAGGATGAGTTTACTCCGGCCCGGCAATATTGTCTTTAGGTCATCGCGGGGCCATGTTCATGTCATGACATTTTCAGGTGCAAAACTGGCCTTGTTTCTGGGCCAGAAAATCGTGGTCATCCTGCGCGATGACAAGCCCGACATTCCCTATCCCGGTCATTGGGATCTGCCCGGCGGCGGACGGGAGCAAGAGGAAAGCCCCGAGGTTTGCGCGCTGAGAGAAACCGAGGAAGAGATCGGGCTGCAACTGGCCCCGTCTGATCTGGTCTGGTCGCGCCGCTACAGTCGGCCGCGCGGGTATGTCTGGTTCTTTGTCACCCATCAGCCTGCGGGATTGGTGTCGGACATCCGATTGGGTTCGGAAGGGCAGCGGTGGGCTCTGATGGATCCGCGGGAGTATTGCGAACATCCCCTTGCCGTGCCGCATTTCGCCGAACAGCTCTCGGGCTATCTGAGCGAGGCCAGAGCTTAGCGCCGGGCGCTGTGGAGGTTTTTCAAGAAAAATCCCCCGCGCGAAACGGCGGGGGCAGGTGACGAACCTCAGGAAGAAGAGTTCGTCTGGGGAGTGTTGAGACCAGAATCGCTGATCCGACTCCCTGACGCAAATTTTGCGCTTCCCCGAAATGGACGCTCTGCCACAGCCTGTGCTTTTCCGGGCACAGCTGTGTGACGGCTCTGGGGAGGCCAGTTTTGGTATTCTAGTTAAATATTATAAGGTTGACGTAAGGTCAGGGTGATTTTCAGGAAATTTCAGCGGAAAATATTTTGCCGACCATGTCGTGCAAAATTTGCCTGAAAATTGGGCAAACCGCGGTGGTGCGGTTTGCCGGATGGGCGCGGCAGCCTATACGGACGCGCTGACCGCCACCCCTAATCCGGTTATTGGGACTGCGTTCAGCCGCAACGCGGCTCGCTGGATTACAGACTGCGCAGCTCGGACAGAATGTCTTCGGCGGCCTTGCGCGGGTCTGCTGCCTTCCAGATCGGGCGACCGACAACGATGTGATCGGCGCCATCGGCAATGGCGCTGGCAGGGGTGGCAACGCGTTTCTGGTCTCCCAGATCCGCACCGGCCGGGCGCACACCTGGGGTGACGATCAGCTTGCCCGCTGCCTCGGGCAGGGCGCGGATCAGGGCGGCTTCCTGCGGGCTGGCGATCACCCCGTCGGCTCCGGCGGCAAAGGCATTTCCTGCACGCTCCTGCACCAGATCGCGGATCTCTCCGGGTTTGATCAGCGCCCCATCAAGGTCATCGCGATCCAGCGAGGTCAGGATGGTGACGGCGAGGATCTTCATGTCCTTGCCTGCCGCGCCTTCCTTGGCCGCGCGCACCACATAGGGGTCGCCATGCACGGTCAGGAAATCCAGATCGAACTGCGCCAGCCCGCGCACGGCGTTTTCCACCGTGGCGTCGATGTCGAACAGTTTCATATCGAGGAAGATCCGCTTGCCCAGCTCCTGCTTCATCTCATTCGCCAGCGCCAGCCCGCCGCCGGTCAGCATGCCAAGACCGATCTTGTAAAAGGACACCGCATCGCCCAGCCGCTCGGCCAGTTTCAATCCTTCGATTGCGTTGGGAACGTCCATGGCAACGATCAGGCGGTCGTCGGCAATCGGGGCAGTGGCAGACATGGCGGGTCTCCGGTTTTGTGAAAACGTGACAGGGGATGCGGAATTGCGCTTTCCTAATCCGCACGGGGCGGTTGGGAAAGCCTAAAAAACAAGGCATTTGGCGCAGCGCCTGCCCATGAGAATTTGATTGAGGTCAGAGATTTTGCATCTCTTTGCGGTCAATATGCTCTTGAAGAGGGGGCGAGACCTCCCAAATTGGAGTTTGAGGCCCGGACCGGGGCGTGCCGCAAAGCGGGCGCTGCCATATTGATCGGGCGCTTGTAAAAGGAGAGAGAGATGGACTTGACCAAGTTCACTGAGCGTGCACGCGGTTTCGTGCAGGCGGCGCAGACAATTGCACTGCGCGAAGAGCACCAGCGCATGGTGCCCGAGCACCTTTTGAAAGCTTTGATGGATGACGATCAGGGGCTTGCTGCCAACCTGATCACCCGCGCGGGCGGCGATGCCACCCAGGTTGCCGGATCTGCGGATGCGGCTGTTGCCAAGTTGCCCAAGGTCAGCGGCGACGGCAGCCAGATGTATCTGGATCAGCAGACCGCCAAGGTGCTGGATGAAGCCGCCAAGATTGCCGACAAGGCAGGCGACAGTTTTGTCCCGGTCGAGCGTGTCCTGATGGCGCTTTGCATGGTGAAATCCAAGGCCAAGGACGCGCTGGAGGCAGGCAATGTTTCTGCCCAGAAGCTGAACGAGGCGATTAACGACATTCGCAAGGGCCGCACCGCCGACAGCGCCACGGCCGAAGAAGGCTATGACGCGCTGAAGAAATACGCCCGCGACCTGACCGAAGCCGCCCGCGAGGGCAAGATCGACCCGATCATTGGCCGGGACGAGGAAATCCGCCGCGCCATGCAGGTGCTGAGCCGCCGCACCAAGAACAACCCAGTGCTGATCGGTGAGCCGGGCGTTGGTAAGACCGCCATCGCCGAGGGCATGGCGCTGCGCATCGTCAATGGCGATGTGCCTGAGAGCCTGCGCGACAAGCAGCTTCTGGCGCTGGACATGGGGGCGCTGATCGCAGGTGCGAAGTACCGCGGTGAGTTTGAAGAACGCCTGAAGGCTGTTCTGACCGAAGTGACTGAAGCCGCCGGTGAGATCATCCTGTTCATCGACGAGATGCACACTCTTGTGGGGGCGGGCAAATCCGATGGTGCCATGGATGCGGCCAACCTGATCAAGCCTGCGCTTGCACGGGGTGAGCTGCACTGCATCGGCGCAACCACTCTGGATGAATACCGCAAGTATGTCGAAAAGGACGCGGCCCTTGCACGCCGGTTCCAGCCTGTGATGGTCTCTGAACCGACGGTGGAGGACACCATTTCGATCCTGCGCGGTATCAAGGAAAAGTACGAGTTGCACCACGGTGTGCGCATCGCCGATGCGGCGCTGGTGGCGGCGGCGACCCTGTCGAACCGCTATATCACCGACCGTTTCCTGCCGGACAAGGCCATCGACCTGATGGACGAAGCTGCCAGCCGTCTGCGCATGCAGGTGGACAGCAAGCCCGAAGAGCTGGACGCGCTTGACCGCCAGATCCTGCAGATGCAGATCGAGGAAGAGGCGCTGAAGCTGGAAGACGATGCCGCCTCGCGTGATCGTTTGGAGACGCTGCAGAAAGAGCTGTCGGACCTGCAGGAGCAATCTGCAGAGATGACCGCCCAGTGGCAGGCCGAACGTGACAAGCTGGCCGGCGCCCGTGATCTGAAAGAGCAGCTCGACAAGGCGCGCGCTGAACTGGATATCGCCAAACGCGAAGGCAACCTCGCCCGTGCGGGTGAGCTGTCCTATGGCGTCATCCCGGGGCTGGAAAAACAGCTGGCCGAGGCCGAGGAGAAGGAACAGCAGGGTCTGATGGTCGAAGAGGCCGTCCGCCCCGAGCAGATCGCCGGTGTTGTCGAACGCTGGACCGGGATCCCGACCTCCAAGATGCTGGAAGGCGAGCGTGAGAAGCTGTTGCGGATGGAAGACGACCTGCACGCCCGCGTTATTGGTCAGAACTCCGCTGTGACGGCGGTCGCCAATGCGGTGCGCCGGGCGCGTGCGGGGCTCAACGATGAGAACCGTCCGTTGGGCAGCTTCCTGTTCCTCGGGCCGACCGGTGTCGGTAAGACCGAACTGACCAAGGCCGTGGCTGAGTTCCTGTTCGATGACGACAACGCGATGGTGCGCATCGACATGTCCGAGTTCATGGAAAAACACGCGGTGGCGCGTCTGATCGGTGCTCCTCCGGGCTATGTCGGATATGAGGAAGGCGGCGTGCTGACCGAGGCCGTGCGGCGGCGTCCTTATCAGGTGGTTCTGTTCGACGAGGTCGAAAAGGCGCATCCGGATGTGTTCAACGTGCTCTTGCAGGTTCTGGATGACGGTATGCTGACCGATGGTCAGGGCCGCACCGTGGACTTCAAGCAGACGCTGATCATCCTGACGTCGAACCTTGGCGCGCAGGCGCTGAGCCAGCTGCCCGAAGGCGCTGATGCATCGGATGCCAAGCGCGACGTTATGGATGCGGTGCGGGCGCATTTCCGCCCCGAATTCCTGAACCGTCTGGACGAGACGATCATCTTTGATCGTCTGGCCCGCGCCGATATGGACGGCATCGTCAAGATCCAGCTCAAGCGGCTTGAGAAGCGTCTGGCCGATCGCAAGATCACCCTGCAACTGGATGAGGGTGCGCAGACCTGGCTGGCCGACGAAGGCTATGATCCGGTGTTCGGTGCCCGCCCGCTGAAGCGCGTGATCCAGCGTGCCTTGCAGAACCCGCTGGCCGAATTGCTGCTGGCTGGCGATATTCGTGACGGGGACACCGTACCGGTTTCTGCCGGGGCGGATGGTCTGATCATCGGCGACCGGATCGGAACCACCGACCGGCCCAAGCCGGACGATGCCGTGGTGCACTAAGCACCTGCTTGATCCTTGCGAATGAAACGCAGAAGGCCCGCCAGAGATGGCGGGCCTTTTCTATAATTGGGGCAGGGGATGTTCAGAAGTCTTCCCAGGTCTCCACATTCCCCGGTGTGGCTGACTGCGCTGTCGCGTTGACTGTAGCCGCCGAAGGTGTTGCGACCGGGGCCTGTGCGCGCTGGGCGGCATTGAAGCGCACCACGTTCGCGCGGCTCTCAGTCCCGGCGCCGTTGCCGGTTCTGAACTGAGCCACTTGTTGTGACAGGTTTTTAGCGTTGTTGGCCATGATCTGGCTGGCGCCGGAGGCGTCTTCAACCATTGCGGCATTGCTTTGGGTGACTTCGTCCAGCTGTCCCATGCCCATGTTGATTTCGGACAGGGTCGCGGATTGCTCCTGCGTTCCCCGTGCGATGTCGCTGACGTGGCCGGAAATCGTGCTGACGCTTTGGATGATCGATTTCAGCTCCCCGCCGGCGCGGCCGACCAGATCGACGCCCGTGACCACATGGCCCGAGCTTTCGGTGATCAGCAGCTTGATCTCTCCGGCGGCATCGGTCGACCGTTTCGCCAGCGCCCGCACCTCGGAGGCAACAACGGCAAAGCCACGGCCTGCTTCGCCTGCCCGGGCGGCTTCGACCCCGGCGTTGAGCGCCAGCAGGCTGGTCTGGAAGGAAATGTCGTCGATGACGGTCAGAATGGTTGAGATCTTTTCCGAGGAGGCGCGGATCTGATCCATCGCATCAATGGCTTCCTGCACGACGGTGCTGCTGCCCTCGGCGGTGGTCTGCGCCTCTGTCACGATTCGCTCCACATCCTGCGCGCCCTGCGCAGCGGATTTGACGGTTGTGGTCAGCTCTTCAATGGCGGCTGCGGTCTGTTCCAGGGTTGCCGCCTGGGTTTCAGTGCGCTGTGACAGTTCTGCCGAAGACTGGCTGATGCCAGTCGCTGCGTGCTCTACAGTTTCCGACACGGATTTGACCGCCGAGATGACCGTTTCCAGCTGCGTGACCGCCGCGTTGAAATTTCCGGCCACGGCGCCAAGGTCGGGAATGTCAGAGACTGGAATACGGTGATCCAGCGCGCCGTCGCGCAGTGCGACCAGCCCGTGCGAAATATCCTGAATCGCCTTGCGGCGGTAGGTGATGTCGGTGCCCAGCTTGATGATCTTTCGCACCTGCCCCGCCGCGTCCAGAACCGGCGCAAAGGTCGCCTGGATCCAGACTTCGGTGCCTGATTTGGACCGCATGGGGAACTGGTCGGTGAAATGCTGCCCCTGTCCAAGCGCCTGCCACAACTCCCGGAACTGAGGGCCACTGGCATAGTCTGCAGAGACAAGCATTCTGTGGGCCTTGCCGGTGATTTCCTGTTCGGTATAGCCGAGAGAAGAGAGAAAATTCTCGTTTGCGCGCAGGATCGTTCCGTCGGGTGTGAATTCGATGACTGCTTGTGTCTTCTCTATGGCTGCCAATGTACCCAGCAAATCGTCTTGTTCTTGTGTGCGTTCTGCAGACTTGAATTTGAAAAACATTGGACCTCTTCTTCAGCAATGCATTTCCCGGCAGGCGGGATGAAGAAGAGATATTTTCGCGGTATTAATTTAGCATGAAATTTAGTGACTTATCATGAAATTTAGTGACTTATCGAGGGCCGCCGACAGTAGCACCCCGCCCGGAACCGTTGATCCCGGTCCCGGGCAATCTCTGTGCTGACCGCACACACATATATATGTGTGTGTTCAGGGGCGGCGCCTTATTCCTCGATCGCTTCGCGGGCGATGCCGTCCAGCAGTTCCTGAATCACCTGCATCTCGCCCTCGGGGAAGGCACGGAAGCCGATGGTGATCTCTTCCTCGCCGGGGATCTGGGCGACGAAGATGTCATAGGGGCAGAACATGATGTTCATCGGGTCGGCTTCCATCACCTGCCGCGACAGTTGCGCCGAGCAGAAGGAATAGACGTCAGCCTTTTCGAACAGAACGACATCAGAGCCGACATCGGCGCGGGTGCGTTCCAGCATATCGCCCACGTGGCTGATGTGATCGACCACCAGACCGCGGTCGGTGATGGCGCTTTCCAGTCCAAAGGTCACGTCGTCAAAGGACAGCGTGGTTTTGTAGCTGACCATGCCTTCGGCCTGGGCGCTGGCGCCGAGGGACAGGGCGGTGGCCGTGGTGGCAACGGTGGCTGCGAAAAAATTCATGATTTATCTCCCTTTTGTGAGCAAAGCTCGCTTGCCCGCCCCGGCGTTCCCCCTCAGTCTGGGGGCAGGGCAGGCGGTGTCTGGGCCGCGCGCCTCACTGAATATATAGGTACATAGGAGTTTTTGCATGGGTATTGCGGCGAATGCCATAGAATTCCTGGCGCTTGCATTTGTTTTTGCGCTGGGGGCGGTCGGGCTGCTGTTGCTGGTCCTGTTTCTTGTGGACCGGCTTCAGACCGAGGATGCGATCCGGCGCAACTACCCTGTCATCGGACGCTTCCGGCATCTGTTCAGCACGCTGGGCGAATTCTTCCGTCAGTATTTCTTTGCCATGGATCGCGAAGAACTGCCGTTCAACCGGGCGCAGCGCGACTGGGTGAGCCGGGCCAGTGAGGGCAAGGGAAACACGGTCGCCTTCGGTTCAACCCGCAATACTTCGGTGCCGGGCACGGCGATCTTCGTCAACGCACCTTTCCCGCCCCTTGATGACCAATACGCCAGTTCCGAACCCATGGTGATCGGTGCAGGGGCACGGGTGCCCTATCTGGCGCCCTCCTTTTACAACATTTCCGGGATGAGCTACGGCGCCCTGTCACGCCCCGCTGTCCGGGCGCTCAGCCGCGGCGCGCGTGAGGCGGGCGTCTGGATGAACACCGGTGAAGGCGGGCTCAGCCCGTTTCACCTTGAGGGCGGCTGCGACATTGTTTTCCAGATCGGCACCGCGAAATACGGAGTGCGCGATGAACACGGCAAACTGAGTGACGAAAAGCTGTGCAAGGTGGCCGAACATCCGAACGTGCGGATGTTCGAACTGAAGCTGTCGCAAGGGGCCAAACCGGGCAAGGGCGGTATCCTGCCTGCGGCCAAGGTCAACGCCGAGATTGCTGAGATCCGCGGCATCCCCGAAGGCAAGGCGAGTATATCTCCCAACCGCCACCCCGAGATCGGAACGTTCGATGATCTTCTCGACATGATTTCTCATGTGCGCGAGGTCACGGGCAAACCGGTCGGGATCAAAACGGTGGTCGGCTCCGAAGCGGTGATGCGGGAAATGTTCATGAACATCGCCTCGCGCCCGGATGATGCGCCGGACTTCATCACCATCGATGGCGGCGAAGGTGGCACCGGCGCAGCCCCCATGCCGCTGATCGATCTGGTCGGCATGTCGGTGCGCGAGGCGCTGCCGATGGTCTGTAACCTGCGCGATGAATACGGGATGAAGGAGCGCATCCGCCTGATCGCCAGTGGTAAGCTGGTCAATCCGGGCGATGTGGCCTGGGCGTTGGCCGCGGGGGCCGATTTCGTGACCTCGGCGCGCGGCTTCATGTTCTCCCTTGGCTGCATTCAGGCGCTCAAATGCAACAAGAATACCTGCCCCACCGGTATCACCACTCATGATCCGCGCCTGCAAAAGGGTCTGGTGGTTGAGGATAAGGACAAGCGCGTGGCCCGGTTTGCTCGCGAGGTGATCCACGAGGTCGAAACCATCGCCCATTCCGTGGGGGTGGCCGAGCCGCGTCAGCTGCGGCGGCGCCACGTGCGCATCGTACAGGGGGATGGCACCTCCCGTCCGATGAACGAGATCATGCCAGGTTACAGTGCTATCGCGGAGTCGTGACAGGATATGTTTTGGTCCGTGGCCTCTCCCGCGCTAGCTCTGGTGACGAACATGGAAAAAGGAGCCCGCAATGGCACGTCGCTGGACCAATACCCTGACCGAGGCTGATATCACCCCCGAAGCGGCCTTCTGGAACCGCCGCCAGATCATGGCGGGCATGGCCGGGCTTGGGCTGAGCACGCTGGCGGGCGGCGCCAAGGCC
Organism: Phaeobacter sp. CAU 1743; assembly: GCF_039839315.1. Classification (NCBI taxonomy): domain Bacteria; kingdom Pseudomonadati; phylum Pseudomonadota; class Alphaproteobacteria; order Rhodobacterales; family Roseobacteraceae; genus Phaeobacter; species Phaeobacter sp. CAU 1743. Next base: position 170,208 of record NZ_JBDOQR010000002.1, read on the forward strand.
GAGACGTTGGAGCCCAACAGCTGGGACGACGTGACCAGCTATTGCAACTTCTACGAATTCGGCACCGGCAAGGGCGATCCCGCAGCCTATGCCGGACAGATGACGACCGAACCCTGGAGCGTCCGGATCGATGGCATGGTTGACCGGCCCGG
>NZ_JBDOQR010000002.1:175359-178184 GCF_039839315.1 Phaeobacter sp. CAU 1743
GAAAGCAGGTGGGACGACCAAAACAACCAGGAGGTTGGCTTAGAAGCAGCCATCCTTTAAAGATAGCGTAACAGCTCACTGGTCTAAATAAGTTGTCCTGCGGCGAAGATGTAACGGGGCTCAAGCCATGAGCCGAAGCCGAGGATGCACATAGTGCATGGTAGCAGAGCGTAGTGTGACATAGTCTCATGTCTCCTTACTTCCTTCGGGAAGATTGGAGACAAGAGGCTTTCGATGAAGCCGGGGCGTGAGCCATCCGGTGGAGAGATCACTAGCGAGAATGATGACATGAGTAGCGACAAAGAGTGTGAGAGACACTCTCGCCGAAAGTCCAAGGGTTCCTGCTTAAAGCTAATCTGAGCAGGGTAAGCCGGCCCCTAAGCCGAGGCCGAAAGGCGTAGGCGATGGGAACCAGGTTAATATTCCTGGGCCAGGAGGATGTGACGGATTGCGACTGTAGTTCAGCCTTATCGGATTGGTTGGGCTGCTGAGCAGTCCCTGGAAATAGCCCTCCATCAGACCGTACCCTAAACCGACACAGGTGGACTGGTAGAGAATACCAAGGCGCTTGAGAGAACGATGTTGAAGGAACTCGGCAAAATACCTCCGTAAGTTCGCGAGAAGGAGGCCCGGGTTCAAGGCAACTTGGATCCGGGGGCACAAACCAGGGGGTGGCGACTGTTTATTAAAAACACAGGGCTCTGCGAAGTCGCAAGACGACGTATAGGGTCTGACGCCTGCCCGGTGCCTGAAGGTTAAAAGGAGGAGTGAGAGCTCCGAATTGAAGCCCAGGTAAACGGCGGCCGTAACTATAACGGTCCTAAGGTAGCGAAATTCCTTGTCGGGTAAGTTCCGACCTGCACGAATGGCGTAACGACTTCCCCGCTGTCTCCAACATCGACTCAGCGAAATTGAATTGCCTGTCAAGATGCAGGCTTCCCGCGGTTAGACGGAAAGACCCCGTGCACCTTTACTACAGCTTCGCACTGGCATCAGGATTGTGATGTGCAGGATAGGTGGTAGGCATCGAAACCAGAACGCTAGTTCCGGTGGAGCCTCCCTTGAGATACCACCCTTCGCACTCTTGATGTCTAACCGCGGTCCGTTATCCGGATCCGGGACCCTGCGTGGCGGGTAGTTTGACTGGGGCGGTCGCCTCCTAAAGCGTAACGGAGGCGCGCGAAGGTTGGCTCAGAGCGGTCGGAAATCGCTCGTTGAGTGCAATGGCAGAAGCCAGCCTGACTGCGAGACTGACAAGTCGAGCAGAGACGAAAGTCGGCCATAGTGATCCGGTGGTCCCGAGTGGAAGGGCCATCGCTCAACGGATAAAAGGTACGCCGGGGATAACAGGCTGATACTGCCCAAGAGTCCATATCGACGGCAGTGTTTGGCACCTCGATGTCGGCTCATCTCATCCTGGGGCTGGAGCAGGTCCCAAGGGTACGGCTGTTCGCCGTTTAAAGAGGTACGTGAGCTGGGTTTAGAACGTCGTGAGACAGTTCGGTCCCTATCTGCCGTGGGTGTAGGATACTTGAGAGGAGTTGCCCCTAGTACGAGAGGACCGGGGTGAACGATCCACTGGTGGACCTGTTATCGTGCCAACGGTAGTGCAGGGTAGCTATGATCGGAAAGGATAACCGCTGAAGGCATCTAAGCGGGAAGCCCCCCTCAAAACAAGGTATCCCTGAGGGCCGTGGAAGACCACCACGTCAATAGGCCGGAGATGTAAGTGCAGCAATGCATTCAGTTGACCGGTACTAATCGCCCGATAGGCTTGATCTGTTCCAGTAACAGACAGTCTCGTAAACACCAAAAAGCAAAACAAAACTTGGACAAAACGTTGATAGATAAGCCTCGCGCTTTTGGAAAACGACCCGTGACATAACGGAGCTCACAATACCAAATGCAGGAGGCTTTTGGTATTTACTCGGTTTGGTGGTCATAGCACGAGCAAAACACCCGGTCCCATCCCGAACCCGGAAGTTAAGTGCCGTCGCGCCAATGGTACTTGGGCTTAAGCCCTGGGAGAGTAGGTCACCGCCAAACCTAGTAAATACCAAAAAATCTCTCTAACGATCACAACCAACAATCGCCGCGGGATGGAGCAGCCCGGTAGCTCGTCAGGCTCATAACCTGAAGGTCGCAGGTTCAAATCCTGCTCCCGCAACCAAATATAACGCACAACGCCGCCTCTTTTGAGGCGGCGTTGTGCGTTATGAGATACCTCGGGGCATGCCAGCCCCACCCTGGAAATCAATCCCCGAAGAGCCTCTGCCGAACGGCACCGATGGTAGCCCACGGATGCACCGGGACCTTATCGACGACGTCCTCCGGATCGCGCGCGACCGCACGGCCCGTTTGATGCGGGAGAATGGCCTCGTAGCCCGTCAAAAGCAGCGGTTCAAGCAGACCGGGGACAACGAACACGCCTGGCCGGATGCCGCGAACCTGACCGCGCAGGACCGCCTCTAGCTTCCGGTCGTACTCGATCTCCACTCGCGGCGGGTCGCTGGCTGGGCGATGAGTGATCGGCTGAAGCGTAGCCTCGCCGTAGAGGCTACGCACCGCGCCATTGTGAACCGCGACCCTGCGCCGGGGGCTGATCCACTATTCCGATCGTGGATCGCAATACTTCTCTGTCGACTATCAAGCCGCTCTCCGAAAACGCGGCATCCTGATCTCCATGCGCGGGAAGGGGAACTAGGGTCTGTGGACATTCAGGATTCCCAAGCTGGCTGAAATCTGATTCAAGCTTCCAAAATGGAGGTTTGAATGAACGAAGAGCGGTTTGTGTTGACAGATGAGGTCTGGGTCCGCCTTGCGCC